>NZ_JAMPJZ010000037.1:0-56052 GCF_039961835.1 Trichocoleus sp. ST-U1 | reverse complement strand
CTTCACAAAGGTTCTACTACTAATTATCGCTACTTCTACAACACACCTTCCATTTTTAATTTTTAATTTTTAATTTTTAATTCTTTAGAAGGAAACAGCTACAGCCGGAGAACTCAGACACCGACAATCCCAGTCTGGTTGCTGCCAAACCTGACCATCGAGAGCCATCTGATCGATCAAACTCGCCAGACGCAAAGCTTTAAGCGCCTGTTCGCCGCCTACAGAAGGTTGATTCCCACCGCGCACGCAGTTAACAAAATGCTCTAACTCCGCGTGAAGCGGCTCAATATTACTGGTGTAGACTTTCTCAATTAACCCATCCTGTCGGTAAAGCACCTGACCATAATCTGTCATATAATTTGCAGTCGTTTGCCGGTGAATCAGAATTTCATTGTTGAGAAAATCTGCCTCAGTTAGAGAATTTTTACAATGGGCAGCAATGCGACGAATTTTGCGGTGTGTCACCTTACTGGCTGTTAGCGTGGCGACAATTCCGTTGGCAAAGCCTAGGGTAGCAGTCACGTAATCTAAATAGCCGGAATCAGAGGCACGACTACCACTAGCGGTCAATTTGACTACCGGCGCAGCGGATAGTTCTAGCAACAGGTCAATATCATGGATCATCAGATCCAAGACGACAGAGACATCGTTAGCCCGTTGCGAGTAAGGACTCATGCGATGAGCCTCTAGGGCAAGCAATTCTTCTGTTTTCAGAACTTTGCTGAGTTCTTGAAAAGCCGGGTTAAACCGCTCAATATGTCCTACTTGGAGAATCGAGTGCGATTCGGCTGCGGCATTGACGAGGGATTCAGCCTCGGCAATACTGGCGGCAATTGGCTTTTCAATCAAGACATGAATCCCTGCTTGCAGGCAAGTCATGCCAACCTCATGATGCAGCCTTGTCGGAACGGCAATGCAGACAGCGTCTACATAGGGGATTAAGTCATGATAGTTTTCAAAAAAGCGAGCGCGATACTTACTCGCAGTATCCAAACCCCGCTCAACATTAATATCTGATACACCAACCAGTTCCACATCTTTAAGCAGACTCAGAACGCGGGTGTGATGCTGTCCCATATTACCGACCCCAATCACGCCAACGCGGATCGGTTGCGGCTGGTTACGCTGCTGATGAGCGTCTGGCTGTCTTGCTGGCATGCTATCTTGCACTCCTGTATGCTCCTCCACCACTAGGATTAAATCAATTGGCAACGTTTAGTCGCCTGAGACGATCCAGATGGTATCATAGTGCCTTCTTTTGTGAAGAATTTCAAAGCTGTGTCTAACTTTCTCAAATTCGTGAGATTTATCTTATCTTCCATTTTGTTGAGGTTTGTAAATTAGTAACTGGTAAATGTGTCACTTTCTCTCCCGTCCATTTGGTGAGGACTGAGGGCTGAGGGCTGAGGGCTGAGGACTGAGAGTTGAGGACTGAGGGCTGAGGAATTTAGTAGCCAGTAAGCGGTCAATTATCAAGACGTGATGGTGGGAAACATCTGAAAGTTGGCAGAAGTAAAAATCTGGGGATGAGGGGGCTGGGACGTGAAAGCGGTTGTTTTGTTGTCTGGGGGGCTAGATTCTTCGACGGTACTGTATCAAGCAAAGGTTGATGGCTGTGAGTGTTATGCCATCTCATTCGATTACCAGCAGCGACACCAGCGAGAGTTAGAGTCTGCGACAGCGATCGCTCGCCTCGCTGGTATACGAGAACATCAGGTAGTGGCGTTTGATTTGCGTCGCTGGGGCGGTTCTGCGCTCACAGACAGTACCATTAACGTACCAGAAGGGCGATCGCTTGATGAAATGGATCAAAGTATCCCCGTGACCTATGTCCCCGCCCGAAATACCATCTTTTTGAGCTTTGCCCTCGCTTATGCAGAAACCATCAATGCCCAGCGGGTTTATATTGGCGTTAATGCTTTAGATTATTCCGGCTATCCCGATTGTCGTCCCGATTATATCCAGGCAATGCAGGAAGTCTTTCGACTGGGAACAAAACAGGGACGAGAGGGACAGCCAATTAGCATCATGACGCCCCTGATAGACCTGAAAAAAACGGAAATCATTCAGATGGGGAATCGGCTAGGCGTTCCTTGGGAGCAAACTTGGTCTTGCTATACCGGGAGCGAAGTGGCTTGTGGCGTCTGTGATTCCTGCCAGTTGCGTCTAGCTGCTTTTGCTGAGCTAGGATTACAAGATCCCCTTCCTTATGCAGCGAAGAGTCACTAAAGTTGGGGATATTCCTGCCGTTAACGAGAGGCAAGTGAAAATCTAAACGCGATCATTCAAAATTTCTGCTGAATCCTGATTCCTGATTCGTTATTTCTGATTTCTTGGTGTCATCTGCTGCAACCTTGGCATCTGAGACATTTGAATCTGAGCCATCTGAATCTGACATATTTGAGACATCAGACCCGTTAGTTTCATTGCTAGCAACTGTCGCCTCTCGTCGGTGAATGCGAATTTGGTGCAGGCGAGGACCCTCGGCGGAAACGATAGTCAGCTCAAGGTTGTCAAAGCGCAAGGTTTCACCTTGGGTAGGAATTCTCTGATAGTGGTAAAGCACGAAGCCGCCCAAGGTTTGGTATTTATCAATCAAGGGCAAGTTGAGATCGAGAAATTCGTTGACTTCTTCCAAATTCATCTGTGCTTGTACCAGAAAAGTTTGCTCATCCAAAATTTGCACAGCTAACTCTTCTTTATCCTCAGCTTTTGGCTCGTAGCCGATAATTTCAGCAATTAAATCCTCAATTGTTACTAACCCCGCGGTGCCGCCAAATTCATCCACAACGATCGCCATTGCCAGGTGACTTCGCTGCATCATCGGCAAAAGTTCGCTTAAAGGCTGTCCTTCCGGCACAAATCGAGCGGGTCGAATCCAAGGCTGAATTGGTGTATCTAAAGTTAGTTCGCCTTTGGCTAGAGGTTCAGCTAACTCTTTGAAGTAGATAATGCCGCGAATATCGTCAAGGGATTCTCCTGTGACGGGATAGCGGGAGTGACCCGTGGTAGTAATTTCATCTAGAAAGATTTGAAAAGTGGCTTCACAGGGAATAGAGGCAATGCTGGTGCGGGGAACCATGACTTCTTCCGCCAACACCTCACCAAACTCAAACACGTTGTTGAGTAACTCTCGTTCTTCAGCTTCCAGTCCCGTAGATTCGCGCTCTGTGGTGATAATCATTTGCAATTCTTCGGGAGTAACGCGCGTATACCAGCCTTGTCCGGTGTACTGAATGCCTACTAGCCGCAAGAGTAAGCGTGTCGATTGGTTGAGAATCCAGATGAATGGGTTGAAAAAGCGGGCGATCGCTCTGATCGGCAGTCCCAAAAACCTCGCCATCTGTTCTGAGTAAAGCAGTGCCACTGATTTCGGGGATAGTTCACCCAAAACAATTTGTAGATAGGCAATCAGGAAGAAAGCAACCGGCACCGAAAGGGAATGAGCGATCGCTGCTTTGACCTCCCAAGATAAGGGTAAGTGCGCGATTGAAGCAGACACGAGGATTGCCATTGTACTCTCACCAATCCAGCCGAGAGCCAAACTAGACAGAGTAATCCCCAGTTGAGTAGTAGAAAGCAGCCGATCGATGCTGCCTTGCAAGTTTTGAACCGTTTTTGCTTGAATATCGCCCGCTTCGACTAGTTGATTGATGCGCGATCTCCGCACCGAAACTATCGAAAATTCAGCGATGACAAAAAAACCATTAATCGCAATCAGTAGTAGCACCGATAATAATCGCAGCAAAACGTCTTGCGCGGTGAGCCTAGGAAAAGCATTCACCGTCAAGATCGCCAACACGGGGGTATCCATCCGTAACCAGGGTATTGGGTATTGGGTATTGGGTAATGGGCAACGAATTGTCGGTAATCGGTCGTCGGTAATAAGTAGTGGGTAGAATCCTCTACCCCCTGTACGGTCATCATACAGAGACAGCTCCTATTACCGACCACTTAACACCTAACGCCTACTTCACCACTGGAATTCCAGACATTTTCAGCTGGAGTTTTTGATCTGGATAATCTGTCAGAGTCAATGAAAGCTGCTTAGCGTCTTCCAGTAAAGCCGTGGGAATACTCACCGTCCCCGAAAAGCTTTGCCCATTCGGTGGCAATTCTCCTGGCAGCCCTTCAGTCACAGCACTTAAAGCTCGACCTTGGTCGTCCGTTACATTTAAGAAGCTATACAGAAACCGTACAGCATTCCCTCCTTCATTCTTCAGGCTCACATTCAGCAACAAAGAACCTCCTTGCTGACGCGCTGAGCCTATCTCCAGCTTCACGCCCTTGTCCTGACTGGTAATCGGGAAATTTTGCTGTTTACTGTCCTGCTCAGAGGTTTCCTCAGGAGTGTTAGGCTTGCTGTCGCTTGTGGTTTCCGCTTCCTTCTGTTCAGGCTTAATAACAGGTTTAGCCTTGCCGCTCATTTGTGCTTTGACACTTGCCAGGATATCAACCTCGCGCAAAATTGCAACTCCTTCTTTACCAGGAGTTGCCCGCTTAGTCCCAGCTAATTTATTGGTAGGGCGCACATCCGGCTGCGTTACTCCTTTAAGGGCTTCATGACCTACAGTAAACCCCCACATCGCACTTACAAAGCCAGCGCCTAACATCATAGCAAGCAAAATTAACGTAAGTGCGACAGTTGAATTTAGTTTCATTGGTTGCTCAAGCTACAAAAATTGCCGCGACACCGATCAACTGCTATACATAGCTTACGACTGACAGCAGTGGAACCTATGATAGCGAATTGGTTAATGTCACGCTGCTAATTTATCTCTATTTTAGAAAACAGCGCTTATAATTTATTATCAGGAATCATACTACGCATCCGCTTTCGAGTGGACTTAGCGTGCATAATTGTATAAAATAACAATCCAGCCAGCAATCTTGGCAACGAAATCAATCACGCGCCCTTGGCCGATTGGGGAGGCAGCGAACTCATAATTCGCCTTCAGACTGGTTCGATTCCGGTAGGGCGCATTCCTATAAATTCGGTATTCTTTGAGTAAATTCCCTAGAATTGCTCTATGGGGAAGTGCAATCCGCTCAGGATAAATGCAGTTTACTAGCGGCTCGCGCTCATCAAGAACCTAATTAATTTAAGTATCTCGGTAATTTAATTTGCTCAGAAATTTCAGCAAAACCTCTGAGAAACCAAAGGTTATCAAATGCTGGAAAGCAACTGAACAAAGTAAGTTGTAACCTCTATTTCAGTTCAAAAAATAGAGTCTATAAAAAACAAGCCCTAGTACCTTGTTTAAATCTCGCTCTGCGAACTTTAAAAAAAGTAGAAGGAAGAAAGACAAGCAAAAATTGTTTGTCTTTTCTTCTTTTTCAGATTTAGGGCTGTGGGGGATTCTCAAACACGAACTCGCTGCCTGTTACGGGTCTACCAGTACCAGTAACGTTTACATTGATAGCTGGGCTTTGCAGAATTGACGAGTTGAAAGGATTCGGGAGATCGGGGGTGCGAATAATAAAGTCACTGGAAGTTTGCTGCCAGAGTAGCTCCCGGTAAAGGTTATCTACTGTCTTAGTGTCTCGCTCGATTTCGTTTTCTGGAAAGCTAGGGCCAATGATGAAATTCAGATCTCGTCGGTAAGATTGGTTGCCGAAAAAGTCTCCAGAGGTTTCACTGATAGCTCGATTAAACAAGTCTGGAATCGAGTTAAAAGTTCCTGACTGGGAGTTAGAGAGTGTAGGCTGAGCGATCGCGCTAGAGGCAATGACAGTCGTAGCGGCACTGAGAACCAATACACTCATGAAATTAGTCAAGCGCATTCCCATCTCGTCCCTCAACTTTGGCTGAATACTATTCTTCAGTTTAAGTTTAGGATGATTGTTGGTCAAATTGTAATCGCTCTACTCTTTTTCTCTCCTAGTGATGATCCACGAAATCCAATCCCAAACTGATTTAACTGGCTCTTATGCTACTGCCGATCTCACAACGCTACGCCAGCAACTGCTGGATTTATTTTGCCATGTGGCTTATAAGGAGGGAGATTTTGTCCTGTCTTCGGGGCAGCGCAGTTCTTACTACATTAATGGCAAGCCAGTCACACTGCATCCCCAAGGAGCTTTGGCAACGGGTCGAATTTTGTTATCGTTGCTGCCGATGAATACCCAGGCAGTGGCTGGATTGACGCTGGGTGCCGATCCGATTGTGACGGCGGTGAGTGTAGTTTCTGCTTATGAAAATCGACCGTTACCGGCGCTAATTATTCGCAAAGAAGCAAAGGGACACGGCACACAAGCTTATATAGAAGGCCCGATTCTCCCTACAGGTGCGAAGGTGGTCGTTTTGGAAGATGTTGTCACGACAGGGCAATCTGCCATGAAAGCCGTTGAGCGGCTGCGAGATGCCGGATACAGCGTTGATGAAGTGATTTCGCTAGTAGACAGGCAGCAGGGGGGAGCGGAGTTTTATCAGTCAGTTGGGCTAAAATTTCAGGCAGTATTCTCGATTCCAGAGATTCAGGAGCGATCGCGCCAACTCAGATAAGGTTTTTAAACGCAAAGAACGCAAAGGTTTTCGCAAAGAACGCAAAGTAATTATCCTCTGTGTTACTTTGCGCTCCCCTTAGCGCTCCTTTGCGTTGAAAATAACTAGCTTTGGGTTACTGGTTCCTTAGCCAAAAACTTCTCTAGTTCTGTCAAAGCATCGGCATCCACTTTAGTCTGCATCGGGCAGAATTTAGGCCCGCACATTGAGCAGAATTCAGCAGTTTTGTAAATATCTGCTGGCAGAGTTTCGTCGTGATATTCTTTGGCGCGTTCGGGGTCGAGGGACAATTCAAACTGGCGGTTCCAGTCGAAGTTGTAACGGGCTTTAGAAAGTTCGTCATCTCTGTCCCTTGCCCCCGGACGATGCCGTGCAATATCGGCAGCATGAGCCGCAATCTTGTAGGCGATTAATCCATTCCGCACGTCTTCAGCATCCGGCAGTCCCAAGTGTTCCTTGGGTGTCACATAGCACAGCATCGCGGTACCGTACCAACCAGCCATTGCTGCACCAATCGCGGAGGTGATGTGGTCGTAACCGGGGGCAATGTCTGTTACCAAGGGTCCCAGCACGTAGAAGGGCGCTTCCGAACACTCTTCCATCTGCTTTTTGACATTAAACTCGATTTGATCCATTGGGACGTGTCCTGGCCCTTCCACCATCACCTGCACGTCATGTTCCCAGGCTTTGCGGGTCAATTGTCCTAAAGTTTTGAGTTCGGCTAATTGAGCGGCATCTGAGGCGTCGTGCTGACAACCGGGACGCAGGGAATCTCCCAGGCTGAAGGAGACATCGTATTTTTTGAAAATTTCGATGATGTCTTGGAAGTGGGTATAAAGCGGATTTTGCTTGTGATGATGCAACATCCACCGTGCCAGAATGCCGCCACCACGCGAAACAATCCCGGTAATGCGATCGCGCACTAAAGGCAAATGCTCAATTAATATCCCGGCGTGGATAGTTTGATAATCTACCCCCTGCTGGGCGTGCTTCTCAATGATGTGGAGAAAGTCATCGGCGGTGAGGTTTTCAATCGTTCCGTGAACGCTTTCTAAGGCTTGGTAAACTGGCACCGTGCCAATGGGAACGGGCGAGGCGTTGATAATTGCCGTGCGAATCTGATCCAGGTTGCCGCCGCCGGTGGACAAGTCCATGACGGTATCAGCGCCATACTTGACTGCCAGCTTCAGCTTATCGACTTCTTCATCCAGATTGGAAGAGTTGGGGGAAGCGCCGATATTGGCGTTTACCTTACACTTCGAGGCGATACCAATCGCCATCGGTTCTAGATTGGTGTGATTAATGTTGGCGGGGATAATCATTCGTCCCCGCGCCACTTCATCCCGAATCAGCTCAACTGGGAGATTTTCCCGCTGTGCTACATACTGCATTTCTTCAGTAATCACACCCTGACGGGCGTAGTGCATTTGAGAGACATTGCTCTGTCCACGCCGCTTAGCGATCCATTCAGTCCGCATATTGAATTCCTCAATTAACAGCTTCCCTCCGCCGGTATTAGCCGGACTCAGGTTCTAAGGGTGTAATCTCAGCCTGTGAATCCAGGCACCCCTAGCTTGATTGACAATATTACCACCAAGCTCTGGTTAGGGCTGGAAGGTTTCAAAAACTTGATGTTTTGCATCACGCTGTGAAGTGGCTACAGAGCGATCGCATTCCTGTGCCGTTTGGGGCATGAGAGCGATCGCACCACTCAGCCTCAACTTTTAGAATTTCAGTAGATTCGCTGAGAGGTTCAAAATTAGACCGCTTACATAATAGCTATAGTTATCCAGAGAATTTCAAATGGTCAACGCAGCATCTGATAGTTGGGATGAGAGAGACTTTTGGGAAAATGTAGAAACTCAATTCGAGGAGAAAGTCCAAGATTTCTCTAAAACTTTGAATATAGCTGTCATCGGCAAGGTTAGTTCAGGCAAAAGCTCATTAATCAATGCACTGCTAAAGCTAAGTCGTAAAAAGGCTATAGCTAATGTGGGCGCTGAGGCTGGTGTAACTACCAAACTAAAAATATTGCGCCTAGATGAACGAGTTAGATTAATAGATTCACCAGGACTTGATGATGTCCGTGCAGAGAATAGTGAGATTACACGAGAATTTTTAAAACATATTGATGTAGGTATACTCGTTGTAACTGGTGCTTCAGATGCCTCTCAGAAAAGATACTTAGATGACCTGCGATCGCACTGTGACTCTGTATTTGTAGTGCTGAATAAAATCGACGAGTGGGATCGGCTAGACCCCTCGGCTTTAGAAAAGGTTATTAATCAGTGGAAAGAGGCACTTCAAATCGAAAAAATTTATCCAGTGTGCGCCTTTGGGTACGATCCCGGAACTCGTCCTGACATTCCACTAGATATTCGTGGTGTGTACGGGCTTCGGGAGGACATTGAAAATTTTTTAGGTTCAAAGGGCAAGGATCTACTACTTGCCCGCCACATGGGTGAGAAAAAACCTTATGTGATAAGTATCATAACGGCGGCTTTAGTTGCAGTGGCTGGTCAAGCTTTCATCCCAGGCTCTGCCGCCTACATCACAGCTACACAAGCTGCCGCAATTGTTTCCTTGTACTATCTGTACACTGGTGAAATTCTTTCGCAAAAATCAGCTCTTGCCATACTACCTGCATTTGCAGCAGAAGCAGCGGGAACGAGTCTTTTCCTGTTCGTCACATCATTTTTACCACCAACAGGGGTTGTTAATATTGCAGCAGCAGGCGTTGCTATGAGTATTACGCTTGCAATATTAGCTACTATCAATCACATACTTGCAAATGGCGCAAAACTTGAGCAAGAGGAACTTCTTAAGTCAAAGTTCCGAACTTACCGCAAGCAAGCAGAAACAGCTTTAAAAGAATTAGCCTTGACAGATGTAAAGGTTTTGCCATCTTGGAAGGCGATTATCGAGAAATTTCTCTAGAAAAGGTTCATTGATTTCACAAACAGCGATCGCACTCACCTATCCCGATACCTATCCACAAGTTAAGAATTTTGGAAAGTGCGATCGCTTTCACGACTAATTACACTTCATCAGGGTTAAGCCCCACCTGGGGTAAGCGTTCTGCTAATCTTTCAGCACGTTTTTGTTCTTCGTTTAATTGGGATGATAATAAAGCGATCGCTCATTGCCAAGCAGCATTTATAAAGGCAGATTATAAGGAAAACTAACTTTTAAAAACTAACAACTAAAAAGAGCGGGTCAAATATTTGACCCGCTCTTTTTGGTGAAGTAAATTGTAATTGAGAACATTTCTTAAGTCTTCGCGGATGGGTCGGGAAAGTACCGACGCCCAATTGCTCTGACATGACTTTCTTGCTCCTCGCCGAATCATCAAGCCTTATGCAGTTTCCAACCAGTCATAGATTTGATCTAACTGTTCCAACGTTACTAAACCGTATTGCCATAGAATCATTGGCAATGGGCCAGGATCTTGTTCCCGACGCCGCAAAGCGATCGCAATCGATGCCTTAGATATTGCTAAATCTTCTTGAAGAAAACGGAGAAATCGAGAAAAATTCGTAGGTGCCATGATGGCTTTTACCCCCTTTGTTGAATCTATTTTGTAATTTAAACCTTGGTTTGTTGAGTAACGGTAGTCAGTATTTTATCTGTCCACCTTTACTCGACTCCTTTTATACTATTTTGCCGCTACTCACTGTAACGCTAGTGTTTCAGATCACCAGCCTGGTGTGACAATTACGGCAGCCGGTATGGGTATTAACAGAAGAATGCTCATACTAGATTCAGGACTTTAGGCATCCCTTCCGGGCTGACCTAGAGAATAAGACTAAAAACTTAGGCTCACTCCCCTTTTTTCTGAAATCTTAGCCGACTGTTGCTAGTGAACTTTGCTTAATATTTTCTTTAGCAATTCACTGAAATCCCTCTGTATTAGGAGAGATTTGCTTGCCTAGAGCGTCTATGCCTCTCACCTCACACCAAATTCCAGGCAAAGCACTCTCATTCTTGGAAGAACCATGTCTCTGGAAGCGAGAATCTAGGTTTAAGCGTAACAATAATTGAAATTTGCAGTCTTAAACTCTCTCTTGGGAAAGAGTAGCTTATTTTTGCGACAAATAGGTTAAAAGAACGAGTAAATTTTTAAATCGTTTCGATAAGGACTATAAAAGACAGCCAGAAAGTCGGTCTGTCTTAGTATTGAGTTACTGAATGGTCACGCGATCGCCTGCCTTCAAACCGAGTTCCGCAGCGCGTCCTCCCCGGAGTTCAATCACCTGGTTAACGGGCGTATTGGGACCATAGGTGGGGCAAAGACTGGTTTTACAGGGAGGGACATCGGCAACGATCTCTTTCACCACTCCATCCAGCATAAAAACCATATCCAGCGGGATGAGGGTATTCTTCATCCAGAAATTGATCGGTTGCGGTGGATTGAAAAGAAAGAGCATCCCGCGATCGTCCGCCAAAGATGTTCTGTACATTAACCCCATTTGCTGTTGTTGGGGAGTCCGCGCTACTTCTAGCTGAATCACCTGACCTGCCATCGTTGCCTTGGCTGAAATTGGCAAAGTTTGACCCCTCTTATTCTGTGCGGGTGATGCTTCCGGTGATGAGTGCGCTTGTTGTGCAGGGGTCGTCGGTGCTGATGTCGGTGCTGATACTGGCGACGCCTGCTGCAATGGTTGCGCGGGTTCCCCACTCTGAGAGGAGGTTGATGGCACCGATGCCGAACATCCCATCAGCAAAACTGCCAGCATCATGACGACTAAACTTGCCTGCTTTTTCACATTGCGATCGCTTTTGGCAGATGTGCCTAAGCGCTGCTCTCTCCAGTCCAAATTCATCCTTAATCCTTGATATTTACGCCCAAAACTCAAAACCTAAGCTTCCCGCAAAACGTATCCGACACCTCGCACTGTCTGAATCAGGCGCTTCTCGCCCTCTTCTTCGATTTTGAGACGCAAATAACGGATATACACCTCAATCACATTCGACTCTCCCATAAAGTCGTATCCCCAAACATTTTCTAGAATCTGTTCGCGGGTTAAAACCTCACGGGGATGCGACATCATATATTTTAGAAGTTCAAATTCCTTCATTGTCAGGTCAATTACTCGCCCATTCCGCATCGCTCTGCGAGTAGACAAGTCTAAAACCAGTTCGCCAAACCGTAACTGTTCGCTAGCACCCGCTTCCGGCTGTAAGTAGAGGCGCACCAGTTGCAAAAAAGCGTCTGTGCGATAGGGTTTGAGGAAGTAGTCATCGGCACCCGAATTTAGACAAGCAACTCGATCTTCTACAGTATCGCGAGCCATCAACAGCAGTACTGGCACGCGAGAACCTGCATTCCTCAGCTGGTTGCACAACTTCAATCCTGAATCCCCTGTTAGCACTCGATCTACGACGACTAAAGCTGGCTGAAGTTCGCAAGCTTGATGAAAACCACTGGTGGTGTCTGGTGCAACCACAGTTGTATATCCAGCCTCTCGCAAATCCATGCTGACACGTTGGACAAGAATTTCGTCGGTTTCGACAAGTAAAACACAGGGAGTGCGGTCAAAAGTAACAGGAGACATAGGCTGCATTGGGGCGCTTTTGCTGCGTTGTTATCTCAGTTTAACTACACTGGCAAGCGTTAGCGAAGCGGGATGCGGTAGCGTCCGTCGCTGCTTTCTTCAATATAGGTAAGTATTCATGCTTAGTATAAAACAGAGGATGGGGAGAGCGAGGGGCAAGTAGCGATCGCCTAAATAAGTTGCCAGACCTAAGATTCCCCTAATTCCCCGATAACTTGAGGAGAACTGGAAAAATCTTCCTTGAAAACAGGGATTTAGGGGGAAAACGATTGTTAGGGTACATAACGACAGGAAACCCCCTTCTAGATGCAAAGTTAGCATAATTTAATTTTCACAAAAACTCTTGTTTTTACTAATAAAAAAAGCAGTTTAATCAGGAGCGATCGCTTTCTTCATCAATTCTTTATAAAAGTCTACTCAGGCTTTCTTCAACCAGACTGGAAGACGCGATCTCTCCCCTTCCTCGGAGCCGGGATTTTGCAAATTTTGTCTAAGTCTTGCCTTAAATAAATGCAAAGCAGGTTTCAGACTGATGGCTTAGCTTTGCTCAATTAAACTACTAATCTCGGTTAAAATAGATTCTGACTTCTTGAGGAAATGACTGCTATGGAACAAAAGACGTCGTTACAGTCTTGCACTTTCATAGTTTTAGTTACTTCCGAAAACGAGAAAGTCTGCAAAATAGATTAAGCTGATCGTTCAAAGCCTAACGCAACTACCTATTCATAAAGACGTCGCCATCTATGACCAGCCCCTTCTTGACTCGCCTCCACAGTCCTGAACGTCCTGTCATCGTCTTCGATGGCGCAATGGGAACTAACCTCCAAACACAAAACCTCACCGCCGCTGATTTTGGAGGGCCAGAATACGAAGGTTGTAACGAGTATCTGGTACACACCAAACCAGAAGCGGTAGAAAAAGTGCATCGGGACTTTTTGGCAGTCGGTGCCGATGTGATTGAAACAGATACTTTTGGCGGTGCCTCGATTGTGCTGGCAGAGTACGACCTGGCGGATCAAGCCTACTATTTAAATAAGAAGGCGGCGGAACTGGCGAAGCGCGTGGCGGTGGAATTTTCGACCCCAGAGAAACCCCGGTTTGTAGCGGGTTCGATAGGGCCAACGACCAAGCTGCCAACGCTCGGACATATTGACTTTGACACACTGCAAGCTTCCTTTGAAGAGCAAGCTGAGGCGCTTTACGACGGCGGCGTCGATTTATTTCTTGTCGAGACTTGTCAGGATGTGCTGCAAATTAAGGCAGCACTGAATGCAGTTGAGGAAGTCTTTCAGCGCAAAGGGGAACGACGCCCGTTAATGGTGTCAGTGACGATGGAAGTCATGGGTACGATGCTAGTCGGTTCTGAGATTAGCGCCGTAGTGACGATTTTGGAACGTTACCCGATTGATATTCTCGGACTGAACTGTGCCACGGGGCCAGATCGGATGGCTGAGCATATCAAGTATCTTTGCCAGCACTCGCCGTTTGTGGTTTCCTGCGTTCCTAATGCTGGCTTACCCGAAAACGTTGGTGGTCATGCTCACTATAAGCTGACGCCGATGGAATTGCGGATGGCGCTGATGCACTTTGTAGAAGATTGGGGCGTGCAGATCATTGGCGGCTGTTGCGGCACGCGCCCTGAGCATATTCAACAATTAGCAGAAATTGGCAAAACTCTGAAGCCAAAAGAGCGCCACTTTAGTTATGAGCCTGCGGCGGCGTCAATTTACAGCGCCCAACCTTACGAGCAGGATAATTCATTCCTGATTGTGGGCGAGCGGTTGAATGCGAGTGGTTCTAAGAAGTGCCGCGACTTGCTGAATGGGGAAGATTGGGATGGGTTAGTGTCTTTGGCGAAGTCGCAGGTGCGGGAAGGCGCGCACATCCTCGATGTCAACGTGGATTATGTCGGGCGCGATGGCGTTCGGGATATGCATGAATTAGTGTCACGGCTGGTAACAAATGTGACGATACCGCTGATGCTCGACTCCACAGAATGGGAAAAAATGGAGGCGGGCTTGAAGGTTTCCGGAGGCAAGTGCCTGCTGAATTCGACTAACTATGAAGATGGAGAGGAGCGCTTCTTCAAGGTGTTGGAGCTGGCGAAGAAGTACGGTGCGGGTGTTGTAATTGGAACAATTGATGAGGAGGGGATGGCGCGGACGGCTGAGAAAAAGTTTGCGATCGCACAACGTGCCTATCGTGCTGCTGTCGAATATGGCATTCCCGCCCACGAAATATTTTTTGACACCCTTGCCCTCCCAATTTCTACGGGTATCGAAGAAGACCGAGCGAATGGAAAAGCGACCATTGAATCCATCCGCCGCATTCGAGAAGAACTCCCCGGTTGCCACGTTATCTTGGGGGTTTCTAACGTCTCCTTCGGTTTAAACCCAGCGGCGCGAGTCGTCCTGAATTCCATGTTTCTGCACGAAGCGATGGCGGTGGGCATGGATGCGGCAATTGTCAGCGCCAGTAAAATTCTGCCCCTAGCGAAAATTGAGCCAGAGCATCAAGAAGTCTGCCGCAAGTTAATCTACGATGAGCGGCAATTTGATGGAGACATCTGCACCTACGATCCGCTGGGAGAATTGACAACGCTATTTGAAGGGAAAACGACGAAACGCGATCGCTCTGGTGATGAAAATCTCCCTGTAGAAGAACGTCTAAAGCGTCACATTATCGACGGCGAACGCATCGGCTTAGAGGAACAACTTACCAAAGCTTTAGAAAAATATGCGCCTCTGCATATCATTAACACCTTCCTACTAGATGGCATGAAAGTAGTAGGTGAGTTGTTTGGTTCCGGACAAATGCAGTTGCCTTTCGTATTGCAATCAGCGGAAACCATGAAAGCAGCAGTGGCATATTTAGAGCCATTCATGGAAAAGAAAGATGCTGGAAATAATGCCAAAGGAACTGTAGTAATTGCTACCGTCAAAGGAGATGTCCACGACATCGGTAAAAACTTGGTGGATATCATCTTGTCAAACAACGGTTACAAAGTGGTTAATATTGGCATCAAACAGCCTGTTGATAACATTGTTGATGCTTTTGAGCAGCACAAAGCTGATTGTATTGCAATGAGCGGCTTGCTGGTAAAATCAACCGCTTTTATGAAAGAAAACTTGGAGGTTTTCAACCAAAAAGGAATTACGGTTCCAGTCATTTTAGGGGGTGCAGCGCTAACTCCTAAATTTGTCCATGAAGATTGCCAAAACACTTACAAGGGTAAGGTGATTTACGGCAAAGATGCTTTTTCAGATCTGCATTTTATGGATAAATTAATGCCTGCAAAATCTTCTGGAAATTGGGATGATTTGCAGGGATTTTTGGATGAAGTTGAGGAAAATGGTCATGCGCCTATTGTACAGGAGGCGTCTCGTGTGCCATTAGAAAATACCACTCAAGAAGCTCAACCCGTAGAAGTAGATACGCGGCGTTCTGAGGCTGTGGCGATTGAAATTGAGCGTCCGGTTCCGCCTTTCTGGGGTACGAAACTATTACAGTCTGAAGATATTCCATTAGAGGAGGTATTTGAGTATCTGGATTTGCAGGCCTTGATTGCTGGACAGTGGCAATTCCGCAAACCGCAGGAACAGTCTCGCGAGGAGTACAATCAGTTTTTAGAGGAAAAAGTTTACCCAATTTTGAAGGAGTGGAAACAGCGGGTTGTAGAGGAGAGTTTGCTACATCCGCAAGTTGTTTACGGGTATTTTCCGTGTCAGGCTAAGGGAAATTCTTTGCATTTGTACGATCCGGAATTTATGAATTGTAAAGATGCGAAAGAAGAGAGGGAGAAGAATGTTGTTGCGACGTTCAATTTCCCTCGTCAGAAGTCCATGCGTCGTCTGTGTATTTCTGATTTCTTTGCACCTATTGAGTCGGGACACGTTGATGTGTTTGCGATGCAGGCGGTGACGGTGGGGGATATTGCGACGGAATTCGCGCAGAAGTTGTTTGCAAATAATCAATACAGCGATTATCTGTACTTCCACGGCTTGGCGGTACAAACGGCGGAGGCTGTGGCAGAGTGGCTTCACGCCCGAATCCGCCGGGAGTTAGGCTTGGGTGCATCAGAACCGGATAAGATTCGGGATGTTCTGGCGCAGCGTTATCAAGGTTCTCGGTACAGTTTTGGATATCCGGCTTGTCCGAATATTCAGGATCAATATAAATTGCTGGAGTTACTAGGAAGCGATCGCATCAACCTTCACATGGATGAAAGCGAACAACTGTATCCCGAACAATCTACGACTGCGATTATCGCCTATCACCCCGCAGCTAAATACTTTAGCGCTTAAACAGTAAGGTGTAGGGTGGGCAACGCTCACCTTACATATCATTAATTATTCCAAAACAAATTAATTGGGCTGTCAAGATTATCTGCAATTACCCAGACTTGTTAAAACAGATAATCGAGGAGCGTTCTGCGCTAGATTGCGATCGCGCGGCGACTGGGTATGAGAATCGCTTAAAAATAATATCCAGCGAACGGAAAATGAATCTAGGAATTTGTAGGTAAATATCAGTTATCTACAGAGGAGTTTCTGTATCGCTTTGAAAACGCTCGGATTCAACACAGGCTAGATATACAGTTTGATGAGCAAATTGGATAATCTCCGATGCTGAAACGGCTGTGCAAAAAGCCAAACAGTTTCAAAGGAGTCAAGTTTACGCAATGTACAGCTTTAGAGATTAGAACTCTTCTTTTTTAAGGAGAATCTAAATTGGTACAGTTTATACCATTTGAGATTTTAAATTTGAATTGTGAAAGCCTTGCCTCTAGGCAGTTTCAATAATTCAAATTTTGCATCGATCAAGCCTAATGGTATTACGTATGCGCTCCCTAAACTCTGCTTTTTAGGAGGGATAAGAAAAAGTTGCACATTGCGTAAGTTTGTTAATTGATTACTTTCAGCAACTTCTTGAGTATTGTACTTCCTTCGATAGAGACACAGACATCAATAACATGAAAGAGCCAATTTTTGACCCAATTCAAGCTGTACCAGGCTGTTGTCCGCCAGTTCCAGAGTCAATAATGACGGCAAATCGCTACGAACTCAGCAACATCAAAATGCAGATTCATGGAGAGCTACCAGATGATTTGCAGGGTCACGTCTTTATCGTTGCTCCAGTAGGCTCTGTCAACTCCGGAGATGCTCCAGATGCTGACGGAACTTCCCTCTTGGCTGGCGATGGGATGATTTATCGGCTTGACTTCGATCGCCAAGGTGAAGTGGGGTTGAAAACGCGGCTGGTTAAGCCGCCATGTTACTACGCCGATAAGGCAACCCGACCTGGCAGCGAGTATGTCAAGTATCAATTTCGCAATCATGGCATTTCGCGATTTTCTCTTTCTCTTGGCTTCCGCAACGAGTTGAATACAGCTTTTCTGCCCATTAAATTTCGAGACGATGCCAACGAGCGTCTGCTAGTAACCTATGATGCTGGTCGTCCCTACGAGATTGATACCGAAACGCTGGAGGTTGTAACTCCGATCGGAGCCAATACAGAGTGGCAATCCGAAACTTCCTTAAAGTTTCCCTTTCCACCCGTTTTGAGTACCGCACATCCAGTTTTTGACCCTGATAAAAGCGAAATGTTTACGGTCAATTACGGTAAATCGGTAGCAAATATTCTCCAAACCATCCCTTTAATTTACGATTTGGATGAACTTCCAGAACAAATCGAGGAACTCCTCAAAGAACTTGCCCGGTTTATCGAAGCACAAGACTTTGTGCAAGATTTTCTCAAGACATTCTCCAATATCTCTCAAAATATCTTGGAATTTTATATGAGGTTGCTTGAGAGAACTACCAACATAGAATTTAAAGATTTCGTCTATTTGATCCGCTGGGATGGTGTAAACAACTTAGAGCGCTGGAAGCTGGTATTACCAGATAGAACCCCCGTCAAGATTAAGCAAACTATCCATCAGATTGGGTTGACAGAAGATTATTTGGTGCTAATGGACACAGCCTTTACGACTGGGGTAGAGCAGTTACTCAGTAATCCTATCCCCCAAAGTAAGGCAACCAAAAGACTTATCAGAGACTTACTTACACTTCGAGAGTTAGCGGATTCTGTCGTGTACATCGTTCGCCGCGCTGACTTGAAAGCGGGACAGCGCCCAGCGTGCAGTCAGCAAGAAGTTGAAGTTGTCGCACGACGGGTTGTGATTCCCCTGGAAGCGGCTCATTTTCTGTTGGATTATGCGAATCCAGATGGAAACATTACCCTCCACGCATCTCATATTTGTGCTTGGGATGTATCTGAATGGCTCCGCGAGTATGATGTCTCTGCCTACAATCCTAAGATTTCTGTCCCGTCTCGCCTGTGTGGGATGCAACACGATGAGATGGACATCAGCCGGATGGGACGCTATGTAATTGATGGAGAAAGCGGTCAAATTTTGGAGTCGAAGGTAATTTCCGATGCTGAGTGTACCTGGGGCGTAGGACTCTATGCTTATCGCCATCTCTTGCCATCAGGTAAGCCTCCGAAACATCTGGATAATCTTTACTGGATCTCTTTTGGGCTATGGAAGCAGTTGCTGACGCAGTTTGTCTTCGACCTGTACAAAGACTATAAGTATCGGGTAGTACCGCGGACGGAGATGCTTCGCCTTGCAGAGGCTGGTATACCCGCTTCTTTGTTCCGGTTAAACACCTCGTCGGAGGAGTCGCTCAAGATTGGCGATCGCTATCAGTTCCCTGCTGGCTATATTGTCAGTTCGCCGCAGTTTATGCCACGCCGCAACAGCGAAGAGAGTTCAGAAGATAGTTCAACCGACGGTTACATTGTTTGCACCGTTTTCACGCCAGACGGCAACGAAATTTGGATTTTCGATGCTCAAAATCTGGAGGATGGTCCCCGGTGTAGATTGAGCCATCCTTCACTGAAGTTTAGCTTGACGATTCACACAGCGTGGTTGGAAAAAATCGCCCCCCGCACAGCCACGTACAACATCCCTGTGCGTCAGGATTACAAGAACTTAGTGAAGCAAAAGTCTCAAGAAATCCAGGATCTATTTGAAACTGAGGTATATCCTCATTTTGAGCCAACTTCGCGATCTGCCTGTTGAGTGAAGCCCTAAATACGCCTCACTGTGTATCGGAAAATATTTTAAGGTAGTAACTTCGTATACAGACGCGATATGTCGCGTCTGTATCTATCTTGGGATAGATTTTTGATATATAAGATTAAGGATGAGGTATTTTTTTGTTTAAAAGCAGTTTCGCAAATACCATTCCACTTTATGCCTGCAACAGCGCTCTCTAGAGCAGCGGCTTGTAAACACGGCGATTGGGGCACAGCCCGATCCTCACGGCATCCGAAGAGCGCATCCGCGCCGCTAGGCGATCGCGAGCGTAGCTGTAGCATTGAAAGAATGAAATAGTAGAAATTTTAGATTTTTTGACTTTTTAAACAAGAAGGGTAAAAGTAATGGTCTTAATATCAGGATACGAAATCACAAATAAAATCTACGAAGGTACAAGAACTGTTGTTTATCAAGGGAAAAGACATCAAGATGAAAAATCGCTTGTATTTAAATTAATTAAAAATAATTATCCAAGTCCTAAAGATATTGCCAGGATAAAAAATGAATATGAAATCATTAAAGCTTTAAATACGAAGGGAGTTGTGAAAACCCTAGGACTCGAGAATCATAAGAATGGATTTGCGCTAGTTTTAGAAGATTCTGGTGGGGAATCACTTAATAAAGTTATTGCCGACAGACCTATAAATTTTAAAACTGTTCTTAAGATAGCAGTTCAGGTTTCAGAAATTATTGGAGAACTCCATTCTCACAATATTATTCATAAAGATATTAAGCCACATAACATCATTTTTAATCAAGAAACAGGGGAAGTTAAAATTATTGATTTTAGTATTGCATCGCGTCTATCTCTAGAGAACCAAACAATCAGCAGTCCCAATTTGATTGAAGGCACGCTTGCCTATATGTCCCCAGAGCAAACGGGTCGGATGAATCGTTCTATTGACTACCGTACCGACTTTTATTCTTTGGGTGTAACTCTTTATGAAATGCTCGTGGGGAAACTGCCATTTGAAACAACCGACGCGATGGAATTAGTTCACTGTCATATTGCCAAACAACCAATCCCTCCTCATGTGTTGGTGCCAGAAATTCCTCTCCCTGTTTCTGAGATCGTGATGAAGTTACTCACCAAGACAGCTGAAGACAGATACCAAAGCGCTGCTGGTCTAAAATTCGACCTAGAAAATTGTTTGATTCAGCTTGAAACGACAGGAGAAATTGAATATTTTATTTGCGGTCAGCGCGATCGCGCAAGCCTTCTGCTAATCCCGCAAAAACTCTACGGGCGTGAAACTGAAGTAGCTACCTTAATGGATGCTTTCGGGCGAGTCAGCCTTGGAGCAACTGAGATGATGCTGGTAAGTGGTTACTCAGGAATTGGTAAGACAAGTGTAGTGAATGAAGTCCATAAACCAATTGTGGGAGTACGAGGATATTTTATTAATGGCAAGTTTGACCAGTTCAAACGAAACATTCCTTATGCTGCTTTAATTCAAGCTTTTTCTGAATTGATGCGACAACTATTAACTGAAAGTTCAGAACAGATAGACATTTGGAAAGAAAAGCTTGAAGCAGCTTTGGGAGAAAATGGTCAGGTAATTATCGATGTCATTCCCGAAGTAGAACTGATTGTTGGCGAACAACCAGTTCTAACACAATTAGGACCATCTGAAGCACAAAACCGATTTAATCGAGTGTTTCAACAATTTATCCGGGTTTTTTGCCAAAAAGAACACCCGCTAGTCTTATTCTTAGATGACTTACAGTGGGCTGATTCTGCATCGCTTAAGTTAATTGAACTGTTAGTAACTGACCCAGATAGCCAGCATCTGTTAACAATTGGAGCATTCCGCGATAACGAAGTTAGTCCAACGCATCCGTTAATCCAAGCGGTTGAGAAAATACAGGTTCTAGGCGCTGTAGTGAATAATATCACTCTTCGACCTTTAGATAGCGATCGCGTCAGCTTGCTAGTTGCGGATACTCTTCATGAAAACGTAGGTACAGAGAGAGGAGAGAAGCAAAATCTCTCCTCTCTCCTTTTTAATAAAACTCAAGGTAATCCTTTCTTTTTAACGCAATTAATAAAAACTTTATACACAGAAAAACTGCTAACTTATAACTTCAGTCAAGGTAGATGGCAGTGGGATATAGAAGAAATCCAAGCGGTTGGAATTACAGATTATAACATTGTTGAATTGATTGCTAGAAATATTCAAAAGTTACCCGATGCAACACAACAAGTTTTAAAACTGGCTGCTTGCATTGGCAATCAATTTAATTTAGATGTTTTGGCAATCGTGAATGAAAAATCTCAATCAGCTACAGCAGCAGACTTGTGGGATGCACTTCAAACAGGTTTGATTTTGCCTCTAAGCGATGCTTACAAAATTCCGCTATCTTTTGACCAGTTACAACAGGAAACTTTGGTTCTTGATGATATAAAGATTAGCTATAAGTTTTTACATGACCGGGTGCAACAAGCAGCTTATTCTCTAATACCCGAATTTGAGAAAAAATCTACTCATCTAAAAATTGGTCAACTGCTACTAGAAAATACTTCTCCTGAAGAAAGAGAAGAAAATATTTTTGCTCTCGTTAACCAATTAAATTTTGGTACTGAATTACTAAACTGTCAATCACAAAGAGATGAACTGGCTCATTTTAATCTCATTGCTGGTCGGAAAGCTAGTACAGCGACCGCTTATCAAGCATCTGTCAATTATCTCAATATCGGTTTAAGACTCTTGGCAGCAGACAGTTGGATTTGCAACTACGAACTGACAAATAAACTCTATGTATCAGCAGCAGAAGCAGAATACCTCAACACGAACTTTGAACAATCAAAGATACTAGCTGAAGTAGCGCTTCAAAATGCGAGAACTCTATTAGATAGAGTGAATATTAATGAAATAAAAATTCAGTATTACATTGCCCAAAATCAGTTGCCAGAAGCCATAGAACTTGGTCAGCAAGTTTTGGAAATGTTGGAAGTGCCCTTAGAGCAGGAACCTTCGCCACACCTAAATGTTGAGGACTGTTATAACCTTCTAGAAATGACCGACCCTTATAAAATGGCAGCCATGAAGATTTTGATAACAATTTCTCCCCCTGCCTTTATCTCAAGTAGCGCGATCGCGTTACCAATTGTCTACACAATGGTCAAGCTGTGTAGCCAATATGGGAATTCTTCCCTAGCTATCTATGGCTATAGCACTTATGGCTTGCTTTTGTGCGGGCCAATGGCAGATATTGATTCCGGATATAAATTTGGCAAACTAGCTTTTCATCTATTAGATAAGCTTTATGCCAAAGAAATTAAATCAAAAATCTACAGTAGCTATTGTGCTTGTATTCTACATTGGAAGGAACATATTAAAGAAACAATAGAATTATTGCGACAATCAATTCAAAGTGGGCTAGAAGTCGGTGATATAGAATTTGCTTGTCATTCTGCTCTATTCTACTGCGAACATTCGTTTCTAGCTGGCGAGTATCTAGAAATTGTTACGCAGAAACAAGCTAACTATATTGAAATGATCGGCAAGTTTAAAAAAGAATTTCAGCTTTACTATGCCAGCATAGGTGGGCAAGTTGTTTCTAATTTAACTGACGACTCATCTAAAAAATCTTGTCTATCTGGTAAATATTTCAATGAAGCAGAAATGCTACCCCATTTATTTGAAACCAATAATTTACAATCTGTATTTGCTGTATATTTTTATAAATTGATGCTGGCTTATTTGTTTAAAGATTACGACAAAGCAATTGAAAATGCTAGAGCAGCATCGCAGCATACTCAACCTATCACAGCCCTAATAGTATTTGTTGAATATAATCTCTACTATTCTTTAACCCTCCTTGCCCAGTACCCTAACCTTACAGCCACAGAGCAACAGGAATACATGGCTATTGTGGCGAAGAATCAGGGAAAAATGCAGCAATGGGCAACTCATGCCCCTACAAATTCTCAACATAAGTATGAGTTAGTACAGGCAGAGATTTACCGAGTTTCAGGTCAAACGCTCAAAGCAATGGAGTATTATGACCGAGCGATAAATGGAGCAAGAATTCAGGGATATATCCAAGAAGAAGCCTTAGCTTATGAGCGGGCGGCTGAATTCTATCTAGCTCTGGGAAGAGAGAAAATCGCTAGAGATCATATGAGTGAAGCATATTATGGCTATGTTCGTTGGGGAGCAACCGCCAAAGTTAAAGAGTTGGAAATAGAGTATCCATACTTAATTTCCCAGATGCAATCAACAGAGCCGAATTCGAGTGAAGATACTGCCACAACCTCAAAAATGACTACTAGTGGTGAAGTTTCAGTGCTGGATTTAGCCACAGTGATGAAAGCATCTCTGGCGATTTCTGGGGAAATTGTGCTGGATAAGTTGCTCGCTTCCTTAATGAAAGTATCTATTGAAAATGCTGGGGCGATAAAAGGTTTTCTCGTCTTACCGAAAAATGGAAAATTGTTGATTGAAGCTGCTGCCTCAATAGATTCATTAGAAGTAGTTGTGCAGCAATCTATTCCAATGGAAACTAGCCAAGATTTACCCATAACAGTAATCAATTATGTAGCGAGAACTCGTTCTGATGTGGTTTTAGAAAATGCAGCTTGGGAGGGAAGATTTACGAATGATACCTATATTCAAAATAAAGAATTGAAATCAGTCCTATGTATTCCTATCATTAATAGCGGTAGGCTTATTGCTATTCTTTACTTGGAAAATAATTTAACGGTTGGGGCATTTACTCCTAATCGAATGGAAGTCCTAAAGCTGCTATCTTCTCAAGCAGCTATTTCTCTAGAAAATGCTCTACTTTACACTAATTTAGCTACAGCTAACGAGCAACTAGAAGATTATTCGCGTACTTTAGAACACCGAGTACAGGAGCGTACGCGAGAATTAAAACTAAAAGAAGCTAGGCTTGCAGAAGCTCAAAGACTGGCACATCTAGGTAGCTGGCAATTTGATATAGAAACGCAAGAAGTTAATTGGAGCGATGAACTATTCCGGATTTTTGGTCTCCACCCCGAACAACCTGAACCCACTTTCAGGGAACATGAAAACCTGATTCATCCAGATGACGTTGACTTATGGTTAAAATCAGTAGACCTAGCGATTGAAAGAGGGAAGGCTTATGAGTTGGAGTTGAGAATCTTTCGCCCAGATAGTTCTATTAGATATATTTTTGTCAAGGGGGAACCTACTTGCAATGCTTCTGGTAAGGTGACTAAGTTATTAGGGACAGCACTGGATATTACCGACCGCAAGCTAGCCGAGTTGGCACAACAACAATCAGAAGCACAATTGAGAGAACAAGCGAAAAAGTTAGAATTGACTTTACGCGAACTACAACAAACTCAATCCCAACTCATTCAAACTGAAAAGATGTCTAGTTTGGGACAGATGATTGCTGGAATTGCTCACGAAATTAATAACCCTGTCAACTTTATCTATGGCAATATTGACTATGCCAATAACTATATCCAAGACCTGCTTGCTTTGATTGGCGTCTATCAGCAGGAGTATCAAAATCCTACACCTGCGATTCAGAAGGCGATGTCAGAAATCGAGTTGGATTTTGTGGTAGAAGACTTGCAAAAACTTTTTGATTCCATGAAAGTAGGGGCAGAGCGTATCAGAGATATTGTCCTTAGCTTGCGGAATTTTTCACGGCTGGATCAAGCTGAAATGAAACCAGTTGATATCCATGAGGGCATCGAATCTACTTTGCTGATTTTGCAGCATCGGCTCAAGAAAGATAGTTTGCATTCTGGTATTGAAGTAATCAAAGAATACGGTCAACTGCCACGAATTTTTTGTTACGCTTCTGAGCTAAATCAGGTATTTATGAATCTTCTAAGCAATGCAATTGATGCTTTAGAGGAAATAAGAAACTCTGGAGAAGAATCAGATAAAAAGCCTACTATTAGTATTTACACAGAAATGGCTTCTTCAAATTTGGCCAGAATTAGAATTGCTGACAATGGGTCGGGAATGACTGAGGATGTAAAAAAGAAAATATTTGACCCATTTTTTACAACCAAGCCTGTAGGTTCTGGTACTGGTTTGGGATTATCGATTAGCTACCAGATCGTGGTAGACAAACACAATGGAAAGCTCAGTTGTGTTTCTTCTTCAGGTCTTGGTACTGAATTTATTATTGAGATGCCGATAAGTCAGTAACCATTGCCAATGCAGTTTGTCGGAATATCCAGGATGCAATATCAACAGAGCGATCGCACTTTACAACCGTTAGGGGTTAATCCCTCGTTCTCGCAGCAGCGTTCCTCATTTGATAGCTGGCGCGGATATCGATTGCTAGTTTTTGTACCATATTGCGATGCCTGGAGCTTAGGGTGGTTTTAGTTGTGGCGATCGCATCTTTGACGATTTCAAAAATGCGATCGCGTTTCACCAAACGTTAGACAGAAGCGCCTAACTGTTCTTCAGAAATCCATGCACCGTGGAAGCCGTAAGGCACGCGCTGAGGGATGAGAACCCGCGCCACTGGTTCAGCAGTCACGTCTTGGGCATTCACCACCACCAGTTCAGAAGTGTCTGTTTCTCGCTCGTGAACGAAGGTGACGAGCCAACCGTCATCTTCAGCAGTAGCATTAGGACGGGGAACAAATACCGCCTCACCGCCATAGCGTCCGCGTCCGAATTTGTGCGTTTCGGACTTACCACTGCTGAAGTCATACTTGATAACACCTTCAAACAAAGGCATGGGATTATTTGCGATCTTTCCCGTATAACCGTACTGCATCGGTCGTCCCATTAGCTGTTCATTCAGACGGGGGAAATCTGATGGCGCATCGTCCAGCATTTCCTCTTTTACCGTACCCGTCTTGAGGTTAAACCGCCAGCGGTACAGACGCGCAGCGTCTCCCTCATTTTCACCGGGTGTCATATCAGTCGTTAAGACACTGGTGGAACTCATGCGACAAGCGACAAGCACTACTTCATCTCCCTCCTCGTAGGCATTGAGA
Source organism: Trichocoleus sp. ST-U1 (assembly GCF_039961835.1). Classification (NCBI taxonomy): domain Bacteria; kingdom Bacillati; phylum Cyanobacteriota; class Cyanophyceae; order Leptolyngbyales; family Trichocoleusaceae; genus Trichocoleus; species Trichocoleus sp. ST-U1. The sequence continues at coordinate 29,923 of NZ_JAMPJZ010000037.1, read as the reverse complement.
GTATGGAAGACATAGCAGGGGGGACTTTCAAACCAGCGAATGTTGCTGTTATCGCCATGACGGGGGACAATGCCGAAACGACTAGGGCGATCGCGCTCAAACATCAATGGTGGTTTACCCTGCTGCATTCGTGCCATGCTGAAAGTTAGCGGCAGATCCATAAAGATTGTGTAGTGTTCGGTGATGGCAAAATCGTGCATCATCACCCCCATCGGCAAGTCGATGGGAACGGTTCGCAACAGCTCACCCTTCGCTGAAACGACGCTGTATTTTAGGTACGGTGGGGCAAACGAGTAGCCAAAAAACATCATCTCCCCCGTTTCAGCGTCTACCTTGGGATGAGCGGTAAAGGCAGAAACCAGCTTGCTATCGTAAGAGTAAGCACCTGATGTCTCTAAACTGGGAACTTCGATCGCGTGAGGTTCGCCTCCTTCCCAAAGCGCTAGCAGCCGCCCATCGTGCCACACTAGAGCGGTGTTAGCGGTATTTTTAGGAAAATTATAGGGATTGTTGCCTCGTGACGGTTCCATCAACCCCGTCCAAATTGCCTTACCCGCTTCGCGTTCAATATTAAATCCCCGTGTCCGGATATAACGGTTGCGATATTGAGCTTTGCCGTTATTTATTCGCACTCCGTGCAACATTCCATCCCCATCAAACCAGTGATAGTTGCCGATAGGTGGAAATTGAGGATTGGGGCCATTCCGCACAAACATCCCGGATAAATCGGGGGGTAGTTCGCCGATTACTTTCAAGTTGGTGGGTGCGATTTCTTCCCGTACTGGCGCAAAGTTGTCATCTAGATAGGGATTGACTGCGGTTGTGGTCATGCGTTGTGCTGAATCGATTGTCTTATCTATATTTATTTTGATTGAGCTAACGCGATCGCGTCTCACACTATGGTTGTGGAACAAGCCAGATGAAGTGGTTGGGGTGGAGCGAGCAAAGTTTAGAGGAGGATGCGATCGCATCTTTCTCCAGCTCTATCTCTATATGGATGAATACGAACAACTTTTACCCTAAAAAGTCTAAAGCAATCGTGATTGACTACCAGTAAATCGCAAAATATTTCTGTGGCTAAGCCTATTGGTTGAAGAATTTTTCTGTGCCAAAACGCTAATCTACTGGCATTAGCAGGACTATCGCTTAGCGCTTAGAGTTCTGCAAGTAAGAACGATTCGCCAATCACCCCTATCAATCGTCAATCTCTGACACTAAAGACGATGAAACTTGAGAGTACGGCTTTTACTGAAAACAGTGTAATTCCGTCTAAATACACCTGCGACGGCGCAAATATTTCTCCCTCTCTTAGCTGGAATTCCCCGCCAGAAGGTACTCAGAGCCTTGCTTTAATCGTTGACGATCCGGATGCGCCTGGAGACATTTTTGTCCATTGGGTTCTCTACGATCTCCCACCTGAAATTCGCCATCTACCTGGCGGCATTCCCAGCGAAGCAAACCTCGCTGAGGGGGGCGTCCAAGGTAAAAATGATTTTGGCAATTTAGGTTATGGTGGCCCTTGCCCGCCTAGTGGTACGCATCGGTACTTTTTCAAACTCTACGCACTCGATCGACTGTTAGATTTAGCAGCGGGTGCCACTAAAAACAAGGTAGAAGCGGCAATGAATGGTCATATTCTGGCAGCAGCAGAACTCATTGGACGCTACAGTCGCCAGAGATAATCTTGCGGCAGTTCACAATTAATCTACAAAAAAAACACCTTTTCAAAGGTGTTTTTACTGGTGGCTAAAATAAGCCTGCAAATTTGATTTTGAGTCATCAATTCTTATGTGTGATGCCGAGGAGTCCGGGCACCCATAGATGAGCCAATCAGCGATGCTGCTAAACCTAGCAGAGAACCAATTGTAAACGACCAACCTGCCTTCGCTGTGGCACCCGCAATATCACGAGTTTGCTGAGCCGTTACATTAGGCGCGTCGTTGGGTACGTTCACTGCACCTTGTTGCGCTTGATTGACGATTTCCCCAGCATTCGCACCTACAATACCGAATGCGCCTGAGATTCCACTTGCCAACAACCAGGAACTCAATGCCAAAGTTGTCGCCCAAAGAATGGCTCCATTTAACATTGCTGTATTCCGGTTCATCGGACCACTGGCACGGGCTGCTACCCAACTACCCACCAAAAGGGAAATAAACAAAGAGATAATAGACCAAATTCCGACCGCTCTGCCAACATCATCGGCATAGGTTCTAGGTGCGCCGGAACCGGAAATATTAGTAGCACCAATTGCGGCTCCTAAAGCACTCAGAATTAACTGAGTAGCTAAAGCAGTAACAATACCGGCAAAAATGGGACCCCACCTTACACGATCGTGGTACTCAACAATTTGATTGCCAGCAGTTGGCTCAATAACAACCCTGTCTTCTCGATTTGTGTATGACATTGCTCACCGCTCTTCCTGTTTCTATTTTTTATAGAGCTACTTTCTTCTAACTTTCACCCTTGAGTTATACTTTATACTGGTATTTTTCTGGGTATATCTATCAGTAGGAATAATCAGGATATCTATCGATAGAAATATGTGTTCTATTTAAGTGAAAAGCGCGATCGCAATTATTAATAAATTAGTAGAGCTTTACGGCTGTTTCCGTGACAGTAATGAGCAATAAAAAGCCAGACTGGTCGCTGTGCTGCCGCATCCCATTCCGCTCAAAAACTACAGATATATAACTGCCATTCCGTCCGCCGATAATATCATCCAACCCCATCAAAAAAAACCACAGGGCACGACTAGACAAAACGACTTCAGCGGTGATAATTGCTAAATACGCTCTTAACACAGCTTTGTGAACGACATCAGTTGTTGTTACAATCATTAACTGTCCTCGTCAAAATTTCTTTTTAGGCAAATTAGGGGTGTAGACGAGGTAAAGCTCATCCCTCTGCTGTGTTTAGCCATTCTGGATTCATGCTTCCGGAATAGAAACACTGAGCCATTGTAGAAACTCAAGATAAATCGACCGTGCAAAAACAGACTTTATTAGTAGCTAGTCTCTTGTTGGTGCCAGCGCTCGCTACCATCAAAATGCCAGTTGTCCAAGCGGCTCCACTGGTAGCCCAAGGCAGTCAACAGCAGGTGAGCGAACTGCTGCGGCAGGGGCGTAAGTTGGTGGATGCGGGAGATATTGCTAAAGCCTTGACAATTTATCAACAAGCTGCGGATCTCGATCGCGAAAATGCCCGTATCTTCTCCGCCATCGGCTATTTACAAGCAGTTCAGGGCAACTACCGAGAAGCCACTAAAGCTTATCAACAGGCTGTCACCCTCGAACCGAAGAATGCTGATTTTCAGTATGCATTGGGGTACGCTCTCGCGAATCTTGGAGACAATGCCAGTGCCGCAGCCGCCTACCAGCGTGCTGCCCAGATCGACAACAAGAACCTGAATGCCTATCTAGGATTAGGGGTGGTATTACAGCGTCTAAAAGATTATCAAGGCGCAATGCAAGCCTATGAAACTGCCCTCCAGCTCGATCCGAAAAATCTACAAGCTTATGAATTTATCGGCTCCGCCTTCCTGAAGCAGGGGCGTCCCGCAGAAGCGATTCAAGCGCTCCAACAGGCTGTTGCTCTCGCCCCAAATGACAGCGGCGTGCAGTTGAACTTGGGAGACGCCTACATGAAGCAAGGCAACGTCACGGCTGGGATGGCGGCTTTAGAACGGGCAGCCAAGATTGAACCTCGCAATGCTCAGATTAGCCTCCAAATTGGCAAAATTTTGCAAACCGGGAATAATCTGGATGATGCCTTAAAGGCTTATCAACAGGCAGTGAAGATCAAACCCGATCTCGTGGAAGCTCAGACAGCGATCGCTGATATTTTGCTGAAGCAGCAGGACTACCTCATGGCAATTGTTGCCTATCGGCGGCTGGTAGAAATGTCGCCGGAAAATGCACAAGCTTACTACAATCTGGGAGTGGCGTTAAGAAAGCGAGAAAGGGTACCGGAAGCGATCGCAGCTTTTGAGCAAGCCCGCGACCTTTACCAGCGTCAAGGTCAGAAGGAAGGCTCTCAGAGAGCGACTTCCGCCCTTAGAGAGCTTCAAAAAGACAAAGGCTAAGGGCAAATGGCGAATAACTGATGGATAGTTTCTTAAAAACTTATTAAGAGTCTCGGCTTGTGGAAATTTCTGCGGATAAGTTGGACTGCAAGATACCTCCTAACTGCGTCCTCAGCCCCATTGATGTCAGAACAATTTAGAGCATCTAATGGGGCTTCCGTATTTTCAATTTTGATTTTCGACTTTAGATTTTGGATGATTAGGCTGGGGTTGAGCAACGGATAGATTTTGGTTGTTCGCTCGTAGAACTTGCGCTTAAATCTAAAATTTTGACCAAAGCATCAACACTCGCATCCGATAAATCCGCCAGGGAAACCACCCGCTCTAAATTGGGAAAGCAGCGACGGATAGCGTGGTTGTAGCTCGGATCGTAGTGGCACTCAAGCAAGTCTCTCACCAATCTTTCCCACTGTTGGGTATCAATGAGCTGGTACCATTCTTGGAGTTTTTCCCAGCCATAGCGAGATTTCAGTCTGTGCAACTTCGCTTTCAAAACCGCCGGGTGGGCGATTAAGTGAGGATATTCCTGCAAAAGCCACTGAATTCTAGCTTCTACAGGCATCTCAATTTCCACACAGCTCGCTTGTTTCATCTGTTGCCAGAGAGATGGGGGCACATAAATGCGCCCAATTTTATTACTCTCCGCTTCCACCCATACGGGAAAGCTAGGATCGAGGCTTTGCAACTGTTGCAGTAGCAGGGATTCAAAGTGTTTTTGGGATGGCTGAGGCTGGGGATGGGTTTTTGGTAATTGTCCCTCAGCTCCAGATGCGATCGCCCTTGTTTCTACAAGCTGCTCCTCAGCGCCACTCCCACTCTCCCACTCTTCACCCAGGAGAGAACCGCGATGGTTTGCCAAACCTTCCAGATCCAGCACCTGAATGCCAAACTCAGCCAGACGGCGCAAAATGTGGGTTTTACCGCTGCCAGTCATTCCAGATAATATCCGGAAGTTAAAGCGTTCTGGGAGGGCTTGCAGTTGCTCGCGTACCAAGGAACGATAGGTTTTGTAGCCCCCTTCGAGGACAGTGACTTGCCAACCAATTTGACTCAAGACGGTTGCCAAACTGTTAGAACGCTGTCCTCCCCGCCAGCAGTACACGAGGGGATGATAGTCTTTGTCTTTTTCGGCAAAGTGATGGGTGAGGTGACGGGAAATATTTTGAGCAACTAAGGTCGCTCCTAGTTTACGGGCAGTGAAAGGACAAACTTGTTTATAGAGCGTTCCGACTTTAGCGCGTTCCTCGTCATCCAGAACGGGCAGGTTAATGGCACTGGGTATCCGATCTTCAGCGAATTCGCTGGGTGAGCGGACATCAATAATTTCGCTGTAAGTTTCTGTCTCAGATAGCTGAGTATAATTGGGCGATCGCGGCATTGTTAAATATGAATGGCTAATTGCTGATGGCTAATTGAAGGATTGTTCAAGAGCCACTTTTCGATTAGCCACTCTTTGATTAGCCATTACCTCAACTCATACCATTTTAGGTTTGGGATAAGCGTTTGAGGGTTTGACCGCCTAGCATTCGGTCAGTTTCTTCCAGCAATGCGGGAATTTTGTCGGCGTGGGGACTATGGGTAAGACATTGGCGGAGGTCTAGTTCTCGAACCCGATCCGCTTTGGCTCCAGGAAACCAGTGGCTGGCGTTGCCCAGCAGGTTGTAGCGCATTTTAGCGTACTCGATCATATCGTAGGCGATCGCTAGATTTCTCAGCCACAAAATCACTTGGATATTTAGTCCCCCCGGCGTTGCTTCTGGCTTTGGTAAACCAACGTGCCAGGTTTTTACCCAGTCTTCCCCTAAGGTAGCGATCGCTTCTTTCTCTAAACGATGCAGAATTGGCACCAAAACCGCCTCTGCATTCTCTAATAGCGGCAAGGTCTTCAAGTGTTCGTCAAAGTCCTCTGGTCGTGACGCCCCCACACTAAGAGTATGCACCTGCGGATGACTCAGGCAGAACAAATCGTTAAACACGATTGGACTGAGGGGATAGCACAAATCCACCAATTTTTGTGGCGGTTTAAACAGCATTCCTCCTTTCTCGGAAGGACTGATAATAAAAACGCCCATATCGTGCCGAGAAGCTGCCTCAATGGCAGACCAGTTGAATTGATTGATGTAGTACCAGTGCAGGTTAACGTAGTCAAACTGGTTCGTCTCAATCGCCTTCACAATTACATCACTTGGCCCGTGCGTCGAGAAGCCAATAAACCGAACTTTGCCTTGCTCTTGTAGCTGTCGCGCTACCTCCAAACAGCCGCCCGGTTTAATGCTGTCGTGCAGCAACTCATCGGTATTGACACCGTGTAGCGACAGCAAATCAACGTAATCTAGCTTTAAGTAAGCTAGGGACTTCTCAAATTCTTGGCGAAATTCTTTAGCGTCCGCTTTAGGGCTGATTTTCGTCTGGACAATCAGTTTTTCGCGGGGAAAAGTCGGCAAAATTCGCCCTAACTGCATCTCAGAGGTGCCGTAGCCACGAGCAGTTTCAATATGATTGATTCCGACTTCTAAGGCTCGGCGAATCGTTGCTTCTACATTCCGTTGATTATCGCGGGGAACTCGCCATCCGGGGACATCCTGCCACTTAAACTGATAGCGCATCCCCCCACAAGAAAACACGGGCATTTGTAATTCTGTACGCCCAAATCGCCGATACTGCATCTTTCTAAATACATAAGAAAACTGCTGAATTGTGCTTGTAGTTAAGCACAACTATTTTTAGGGTAATTGACTATGCTTGCAAACGTTGTTCGGGCTACCTTGCTATCTTTTTTACCAGCAACCCTGCTGCTGGCATCGAGTTCTGCGATCCTGGCTCAGAATAGCCCCCGTCCTGAAGGAGCCATGAATTGGGTAGGTGCATCGAATGGAGACATCCCCCCCAATGCCGTGATTGGTGGATCTGAATCGGGGCGTCGTTTGTACATCTGTCGCGCCGAATATAACGGTGGCGTGCATCCGGGAAAAGTTGTTGCCAACAATTGTAATTTTGGTTGGGGTGGAGAGGAAATTCTCGCCCCTTTCTATGAAGTTTTAACCGCGCCCCGAAACGTTCGGATTGTTTGGATAGAAGCATCGAACGGACGGGTGCCAGCGGGAGCGATCGCGGGTGGGATAGAAGCAGATCGAGATCTATTTATCTGTCGGGCTTCTCACAATAAAGGCGTCCATCCTGGGAAAATTGTCGGTAGCCATTGCAATATCAGTTGGGGCGGACAGGAGATTCTCAAGCGCAACTATCAGGTAGCCGTGCTTAGGAGAAATCGTTAAAAATCCGAGTTTAAGCTGGTGCGATCGCTACAGTTGAACGTAAACCCAAAAACGCCTGAAACTCAGGATAGGGTCGGATTTTGTCTCGCACGGGAAAAGAGACAAAATCCAGGTAGAGAGCAGATTAGTAATTTTGCTCGGAGGCTCGCAAAAGAAGATTAAGCTTCTCGCACAATGGGCTTCCCATCTACCACTTCGCCCACTAAAACTAAATCTGTGACGCCCACAAATAAACCATTTTCCAAAACGCCAGGAATATTATTAAGCGTCTTTTCCAGTTCTCCAGGATTATCGAGGGTGTCAAACTTTACATCAATGACCAGATTGCCTTGATCCGTGACAACGGGACCCGCTTTTTTGACGCCCATCCGCAGTTCTGGCTTCCCGCCTAGCTTTTCGATCGCCCGCATCACGGGTGTTATCGCCATCGGAATTACCTCGACTGGCACGCGGAAGGTGGAACCCAGCTTGTCAACCAGCTTGGAACTATCGACCACGACGATAAACTGCTCTGCCAAACAATCTACTATCTTTTCCTGGGTGTGGGCAGCACCGCCCCCCTTAATCAAATTGTGCTGCGGATCGACTTCATCGGCTCCATCAATGGCAATATCAATCCGATCGGCTTCATCCAGGGTGGTTAAGGGAATTCCGTACTGTTTAGCCAGCACGGATGCTTGAAATGAGGTGGGGATACCTTTGATGTCTTTGAGGTCGCCAGACTTCAAGCGATCGCCCAAAGATTCAATTGCATAAGCAGTCGTCGATCCGGTGCCCAGTCCCACTATCATCCCCGACTGGACGCGGGCGGCGGCGGCTTTCCCGACTTCCTGCTTCATCACCTTAACGGGATCTTGTTCTGCACTCATTCTTAAAACTCCTGGCGATATTGACAACTTAGCTCTGTAGGCTAGGATCGCTTAGCAATACTACTCGGTTCACTTTTCCCCATGCCTCTCCACCTCGGTTTAAACCACTCCTAAAAGACGAGTGTTTTTAGCGACTAGGAGAGTCCAACCCCCCTTCTCTCCGCGAGAAGGGGGGTGTGAGGGGTTTGCTCCGCTCCGAAAAGTATGCGATCGCGTAAACCTAAACCAACTCAGCTGCAACAGTCAGTCTACTATCTGGAGTTCCCTTCCTATGACTCAGGGTGAAAATTTTTCTCAGGAAGATTATCAACACGACTCAAATCTGACTCCAGAAGCACACCATCAAAAAAATCAGGGTGAGCAAACAAGCACTACACGCAAAGCCTTATTGCTGTTTGAAGAAGGATTAAAATTAGCCGAAATAGGAAAGTATAAAGAGGCTGTTGCTCATTATCAAGAGGCTTTAGGTCTTCAACCGGATTCTGATAAAATTTTATACAACTATGGACTTTCCTTATTTTATTTAAGCCGCTACAACGAAGCTGTTAGTTGCTACGACAAAGCGATAAAGTTAAATCCAGATTATTCCGAAGCTTGGAGCGATCGCGCCCATGCACTGATCATGTTAAATCGTGGGAAAGAAGCACTAGCGAGTTGCGAACAGGCTTTGCAAATTCAACCAGAATCTTATCAAGCCTGGTACAAGCGAGGCTGGGTGCTGAGTAAGTTAAATCGCCGCAAAGAAGCGATCGCTAGCTGCGATAAAGCTTTAGAGATTAATCCAAACGGCTATGAAGCCTGGTGTACCCGTGGGGCTGTGCTACCTTTACCAAAACGCCGCCAAGAAGCACTTTCCAATTTTGAAAAATCTTTGGAAATCAATCCAGCCTACCAGCGAGCTTGGTACAATCGGGGTTCATTACTGGTAAATTTAGGGCGGAATGAAGAAGCACTGGCTAGCTTTGAAAAAGCTACTACAATTCAACCAGATTGTCAAGAATTTTGGTTTCCTCAAGCCTGGTACGGTCGAGGCTTTATCCTGGCAAAATTACATCGCTATCAAGAAGCGATCGCTAGCTTTGAGAAAGCCTTACAACTTAAGCCAGAATATGCGTCGGCTGCATTCTATAAACTCATCTGCTTGCTCATAACAGGTAAAATTTTTCCGCATTTATTAAATTCTGAAAAAAGGACTCACCTATTTAACGATCTAAAAATTATTGTCAATGCGTTTAAGTATCAGTTTTTATTTATTGCAACATTTATTTTTGTCATCAGTTCTGCTCAATCGCCTTGGGCAACAAATTTTAAGCAAATATTTTCTACGTTATTTTCGGTTGCAATTATTTGGTTTATCTTAGGGGATATTTGGAAAAACAAGTCCCAATTAAGTTGGGTATTAGCAATTTATTTTAAAAGTGGGATTTTAAGTTATGTCCGGGCAGCTTTTATTCTTTTTGTTACCTTAACGACATTTGCAGTAGTAAACCCATACGTCCCCCAATTTATGCAATGGGGATGGGCTAGTGCGGTTTTCGGGAATTCTGGAAATATTATATTTCAACCGTTTGATACGATTAAAAGCATTCAACCTCCACCACCAGATAATATTAATTCTCAACTTCCCAGCCCCAGTGAAAGCTTACCGTCCGATGAAAAATTTGTAATTCAACCCAAGCAATCACCCGATGAAAAAGTTGGAACCGATGAAAAAGTTGTAACTCAACCCAAGCAATCACCCAATGCAAATGTTGCAACTCAACCTCGCCCGATACCCAATGAAAAGGCTGCAAATAAGACTTATAAAGCAGTACCGACAAACAGTACGACTCAGAAACTCCCTTTTGATTACACAAAAGTTTTGATGGTTGTTTTTTGGATATGTTTAATTTTAATGGTTCCGTTTTGGGCTGGATTGGAGGAAAAGATTTTTCGTCAAGGTGCTAACACCTGGAAGCAGATAATCGGGAATTCTACAGCTTTTGGTTTAGTCCATATCACCGTAGGAATTCCTATTTATGCAGGTTTTCTGCTGATTATTCCAGGTTTCTTATTTGCTTGCCGCTATAAATTTGTACATGACCAGTCTTTCAAAAAAAATAATAATGAAGAAATAGCTCAGGAAGCAGGAGTTCAGGCAAGTACAGCCGATCATGCAATCTACAATGCAATCCTGATCACTTTTTTGGTTTTTGTAATGTTAACTGCATAATTCATATAAGGATGCGATCGCGTCCTATCTTCTCCTATTACTCACCTAATGCCGCGCCAGCAGTATTCCCGGTTATGGAAGCGATGCACTAAGCTAGCACTTCCAGCAGCAGGGACGAAAGTCGCATTCGTCTGTCCACAACAGACTTCTTGACTTACAAAGCATACCCGACGGCTGTAAGCGTATCAAAGCAACCTTTGGCTGTACTTCAAACAAAGTCCGCGCAGGCAGACGATATAGCAGTTCTCATTAAGCGTGCAATCCACCCGGAACCCTACCCCATGCCTATTTCCGCTTTTCGGTCAAAGGCAGGGGGATTAAACTTTGCTGCATCCAAACAAGAATCCCTATATATAAAGATTCACTGAAGCAGGCTTAGTTTGTATAGCTCTATGCTTGAGTCTGTTAGCATGAGCGAAGCATCTGGGAAAGAGCGACACGTTAGCGATTCTCTGTCGTGATAGCTTCGCTTCACGCGCAGCATGAAGCGAACTTATGGCGGTTCTCTCTCCTAGTGTGCCGATTTACAAGAAACCTCCCTGTACTAAATGAAACTTTTGAGTGCCTATATCAAGGTATTGCCCGATTACGGCATGATTTTGTAGGAACATCTCCTGTGGGTTCGCAGAGGATGGCAAAGTTTTGCCTAAAACGGCTCATGGCAATTTGAGCGCAGCCTATAAGCACATAATGTTTACTACGAGCTTCCCATTTTTTGAAAACTAACCTATAGTACCGTTGGGAATACCTCTTACGCCCTCAGGCAGAAGACAGTTTCAATGGATACAGGGTATTTCCTGGTTTGATATATCTTTATTCCTTAGAAAAAAATATTGGTAGTCTCTGCTGTAATGTCACAGATTCATCCGCTTAATCTGGTTATCCAACCTGATGACAAGGAAACTAGCTGCTGTCTTTCCAGCATTGGGTTTCAGGAGCTTCCTGCCATGCCTCAGCTTCTCTATCAAACTGTAAATAATCGTGAACTGGTTAGTATTTTCGTCAAGATCAGCCAAGTCCTTTCAGAAACCAGTCAAGCTTCCTCACGCTTTTTTCTAACGCGAACCGAGCAAAAGGATTCTTCTATTGAGACATCGTCACGCGATTATCAAAATTTACTAGGAGATTTTTTAAAAGCGCAACCGATTAGTACGATTACCCAGGCGGTTAAATATGCTTGGTTTTTTCAGATTTTAGCGAAGCAGCAAATATTTTTTCACTATCAGCCTATTTTCAATTTATCAACCGGCGAAATAATTGCTTATGAATGTTTGGCACGCGCCAAAGACGAACGCGAAGGACACTTCAGCGGTTATCAATTAATTGAAGCAGCCCTTTCGACAAAATTGGCTTACGAGTTTGATGAACTGGCTCGGACAATTTGTTTACAATCAATTGCTAACACCAAGAGTCATCAAACATTTTTTATTAATATCTTACCCAATGTAATCAGCAAAGATCCTGCATCCTTAGAGCAGAACATCAAATTAATTCTCGACCTGGGATTACAGCCCGAACAAATTGTATTTGAATTAACCGAAGTAGAAGCGCTGGTCAGCTGTCCAAAACTCTTGAAAACCATTAATCGCCTAAGAGAACGGGGGTTTGGAGTTGCTGTAGATGATTTGTGCGCCTGTGTTTCGCCTGACAACTACTTCATGGAGTTTTGCCCCGATTTGATCAAGATAGATCGGCGATTGGTACATGGTTGCAGCCAGCATTCTCTCAAGCAGGTGATGCTCAAAAGTTTAGTGAATTCTGCTCATAACTTGGGAATTCGAGTTGTCGCTGAGGGACTTGAAGACAGGGAAGATGTTGAATTTTGCCGCGATTTAGGGGCAGATTACGGGCAGGGATTTGGCTTAGCAATGCCACAGGTAACTTTGCAGCAGCAACGGCTCGATTTTGTGAAGTCGTCGCTCAGGATTTTGTCTTACACAGATCCCTGCACCTGTTAAAACTAGATGCTGTAACCAGATGCTGTAAGATGCTTTCCTGGTACAACTGACTCTTATCTATGCAGCTTGAATTTATTCCAGTCGAAGAATTTTATTTCGCACTAACCTTAGCCGTCAAAACTTTGGAGGAAGTGGAGCAACCGGGTTTAATAGAACAAGTGCGATCGCGCCTCAACCTCAAATACGGTCAGCCTTCGACCGTTGCCGCAGCCACCCAGAATACGTTTAATTATGTATTTCGGGTTTTAGAGCTAGACAACAGCCCTGCAAGTCAGCTGATTGTCTCAGTAGCAGACTGGCAAGGCAAATTGCGTCTAAGCAGTGATTATGGCTGGACTCTCGATCAAGATCGCAAGCCCGTTCGCACCGAACGATTTAACCAGCGACCAGAATTTACCAAGCAGCTACGCAGCTACCTGCAAGACTGGTTGCAACTTCCTCTGAGTAATTAGCTTTTAGTTGCTTAGTCATTAGTCATTAACCTTTGACTAATGACTAACGACTAATTGCTTTGAGCAGCCAACAGTTCCTTCAGCTTCGCCAATTCGCCAGCCCAGCGGGGGTCGGGTTGAAAGGTATCTGATTCATTATTAGATGTTGTCCCTTCAGAGCGTCGCGACTTCTTGTTGCTGCCACCACGACGACCACCGCCGCCTGTGGGAGCGGGAGCGGGAGCGCCACCGCCGCCGCTAGCAGCTTTGTTGGGATCCTTAATAGGAGCTGGAGCTGCTGGGCGAGGTTCTTCTTCCCCTTCACCCTTAGCTCGTGGCAATGCCTTTTCTATTTTCAGCGGGCTTTCTTGGAACATCTGACCGTTGAACTTTTCAATAATTTCATCAGCCAGTTCATCCGTCTTCACAGTTACAAACGCAAAACCCCGACATTTGCCGGTTTTCCGGTCTTTAATCACCTTGGTGGAAACAGAATCGCTCATGTCCCCAAAAAGAGCTTGTAACTCCTGACGGTCTACTTCTTCTTTGGGCAGATTGCCTACATACAAACGGATAGACATGGAAAAATACCTCCAGACTCAATATCTTTAGACAAAAATTGCGATCGCGCACAAAGCGTATACTCGATTGGGCTGCTCGCACTAAACCCGCTCTTCGGTGACAGCTTCTCCCAATCAACCTTACGGCTTATTTGGAGATTTCTCGTTTCAGCGAGAGCCTTTTGGTCTACCCCAACTCCACAGCCTGATGGGATGACCGCCGCCTTTTTCTTCATTTTCCTGAAAACGTTTTCATCTCGATTAAGAGCCAATCCGTCATCAGAATAGAAAAACCATCTATCAGCCTGCGTCTTGAAAAATTCCGCCTCACAGCTAGAATCTTCTTGAATCGTGCCAGATGGATGTACTAGCCCATAGAAACGCCTTCCTGCAATCAACCCCTTAAACGCCGAATAGCGCTTCTTCCCGGCACCGATGAGCGCCAAGATAGACACGAATTTTTCCCATCCAGCACCCGTAACAAACTTTGCCAATTTGCTCCCGGCGAGTTTTTTGTTGATCAAGTCTCGATCGGCAACCACCATTAATTGCTTCAATAGCCAGTTGGCAACTTGTTGGTAAAAATTTTGACGCTGGTTTGCAACATTTAACGGTGACAATTCAATCTGCTGGACAGCTTTAACTCGATGCTTACTGCCCTGTTTCTGGCGAGACAACTGACGCTGTAACCGCTCAATCCGCTTCTGGGCTTTCCTATTGTATCGAGGGATTGCCACCTGCTCAACGCAGTTTTGTAATAGTTGAAAAAAAAGTCTTTTATCGGCTGGAAATAAAGAGTTTATTTTTTTAAAATTGCGCTTTTGGCTGCAAGAATCTAGCTTATCTCTAATTGATGCGATTGAACAACTGCTTTGGCAATAGCAGTTAGTATTACAACCTTTTTGTTTCCACCAGTTAAAGCGTTCAGCCAACCGATAATTGTACTGCCATCTGAGCGCTTCTATCCATTCCTCCATTGTAACTAACTGCTGCTGACTTGGGCGCAATCGATACTCATGGGCGATTCTCATTAGAGAATTGTATCCTAAATTACTGTAATCTTTGCACTCGACCTTTAGGGATATCGAGTGGTTTACAGCAGTATCGAGGCGAGACGTTTGCGATCGCTCCTAATTATTGCAAGATATTAACATTATTTTTAAAGGTATCACGGTCTCTGCTATGGGGCTAGTTTAAACAGCAGATTTCCGTCTTTAGCAGTATCTTCAGGCGTGAAGCACTCAACCTCCACCCCCAAGTGGATCGGTTCTCAAGATACTGCTTTGTGTTTTCGCCGGAACGGTTAAATAACTTCAAAGGTAATCGACATCGCCGCCATCTGAGTTGTATCTACGTTACTCACGCCTTGGGGAGAGTTTCCAGTGCCGCGCGTGCCTTCCGCGAGGTCATCCAGCAAATCGCCGACCACTTGAGTTGGCTCCGAAAGAGCTACGGGGCCTCTTGTATCCCGTGGTGCTAGGTTCCGCAACGCTTGCAGGGCTTTCCGCAGGGGCGTGCTACTGGCAACAATCAAGACTTCTGCGACTCCTTTGGGTTCTTGGGTGACAAGGTTAAATTGATCGTCAGTCCCAGGAATTTGTAGTGTTTGCCCAGCCTTCACCTGCGTAACATCATCGGTCGCCGTCCACTGATTCGGGAAGATTGCCGATATTTCTCCCGTTGGGTCAATGACTAGGACGCTGAAATAGAGGTCGCGCGGCTCGTTATTTGTAATCTGGAACTGCACCGACGTTCCAATTGGTAACTTGCGGGCATCTGAGGGAAGATTTCCTGAAGAATTATTGGAAGAAGTTTTTTGACCGAGACTGCGATCGCTACCGCGAACCGTGAAAGCACTAGCCAAAATTTCATTTTGACCGGCTCGATTCATCGAAGCATTGACTTTTAGGCGCGATGAATTGGTATTCAGAGTGAGTTTGACAATCCTGGCTGCTAGTAAAGATTTCAGTTTGGCTTGCAGGCGATTGATAGCATCGGCTACGGTTTCACCGGCAGTGCCAAAGGAGTCAGGAATCGGCTCCATCGCTGGCGAAAATAGACCTAAACTGCCCTCACTCTTCATCCTTCCAAAGATGTATTGCACCTCTTGCTGTTGTAAAGGTACAGCTTCAAGGCGCTTGATCGCTTGCAAAGCTTGCTTCGCCTGCGCGGTGTCGTTGCCTAAAGAGGGATCAAGACCAATTTTTAAAGTTACATCACTGGGAATCCCGCGAGTGCGTTCCTGCAACAGCGATCCGGGTTTGGCAGTTTTTAACAATTTGCCGCGTCCGATTAAGCCTTGACGAGATTCTAACTGCACGACTCCTTGTTCGCGCCCTTGGGAGTCTACTACGGTGAGAAGGGCATCTTGCTCAAAAGCCGCTAAACTTTGGGGGTTAAGTCCGCCCAGCCATAATTGAGCTTGGTTGCCTTCTACTTTAGTGATCACAGCTTCCGCTGGAGGCGTTTGTTGACCAATAAAGTACATCGGTTGCTTGAGATTATTGCTGCCTGGTTTTGCCTCAAATTCAGGGTTTTGACGAGATGACATCCGTGTAGTGTTACGACCAATATTGGGGAGGGCGCTGGCAAAAGATTCGCTGCCAGTTTGTTGCCACAGATATTGAGTCATTAAATAAGTAAAAGCACCGGCATAAAAGTCGCTAAAGGGGGCATCTGCGGCATACTGTTCCCGCTTGGCGGAGGCGATGACGACACCTTTGGCGACACCCTCGCGACGGCGGCGCACAAATTCAGCAGGTGAAAGATTCAGGCGAGAGAGCCATTGTTCCTGATATTCTATTTCGGCGGGAACTGGTTGAAGTTGGGAACCCCCATCACGCGATCGCACGACTAAATTCCCCCGTTTGCCGCCACCTGAGTGACAGCTATCCAGCACTGCGGTAACGTTCTCTGTCTTCAGGGCATCCATCAATAAAAATAAGGTGTGCCCCATGATGTCCTCGACAACGCCTCTTTCATTGGGAAATCCGGTAGGCAGCGCACTATCGATGGGCACAAAGGTACTATTAAGACACTTCCCTGTCGGGTCTTTGAAGTCGCAGTCGGGATCGGTTACTTGGGAACCATGCCCTGAGAAGTGAAAGACCACGACATCCCCGGCTTTAGCTTGTTTAATCAGGTGTTCTTCAAAGGCATTTAGAATGCCCTTGCGGGTCGCTTGCCCATCAGTCAAGAGCAGAATGTCTTTCGGATTAAAGCCAAATCGGTGAATCAGCAGTTGTTGCTGCAACTCGACATCAGTGACGCATCCTCGCAACGGTGCTGTTGGATAGGCATTAATCCCCACCAGCAAGGCAAGTTTGCGAGGTGTTCCTTGAGCGATCGCACGACTAAAGCGATCTCCTTGCTGCATAATCTCCAGCTGGCTCAAACCCAGCGTTGCCAAAGTCGATCCAGCAAACTGCAAAAACTGACGACGCTTAATGTAAGGCATAATCACTTCTAACTAGATTGGTGTTACTGTCTTAACTCAAAACTCAAAATTTTTTAAAGTCCATTTCCTATCAAAATGAACGGTGCCCAATAGTAAGGATGGTCAAATTTTGACTCAGCACCGAGAGGATTTTTGCTTCTAGAATTGGGTATTGCTTCAACATTAATACTGCCGCGACTATCAACATTATTAGGCGCTGGGGTTGAGAAATCACTGTGCAGCAAGCCCAGTTGAGATTGGCGAAGGGCTGTAGCTTTTGTTATGGGTGTCTGTTGCGTACTTTGAGCTAAATAGCTGTAGAATTTTTGCATCAGCTGACTGGTGCTGCGATCGTCCACCAGCCACAAGGAAGCGATTACTGCCTTGGTTCCAGCATTGAGGAAATAGTAGCTGATGCCAGCAATCTCTACACCGTCTTGGTCTGGCCCACCCAGTGCCGTTTCGCAAGCTGATAGCACAACCAAATGAACATTGCCCAAATCTTGTAAAGTTTGAATCTGAGAAATTGTTAATTTCTCACCCGTACCTAATAGCAGAAATGAATCGTCTGGGCGTCCTGGCACAAATTGACCGTGGGTAGCAATATGCAAAATCTGATGACCTGTCAGATTATCTCGCAAGGTAGGAAAATCAAAAGCATTGTTGAGAAATTCGTTTCCCGGATAAATTCCTGTTGTGTCGTTTGGTTTCTTTTGCACGATTGCATCTAATTCTGCTGGGACATTGGGCAGGGAATTAAAGCCAGCAACTGCATGAGATAGCCCTAACGCTAGAACGGAGGTATTTTGAATGCCAGGAGGAAGGCGATCGCGTACATCTGTTAAGTCAGCAGATAGCACCGTAGAAACGGAGTAGTTCTCAATTAAATATTTTTCGCCATCAAACAATGCACTAATGGGAATGTAGCGAGTAACCCGATCCATCGAAAAAACTAAATTTTGAATTTTATTCCCTTTAAGTTCGGGTTCAATCGGTTTAATGAGCCAGTCGTAGAGTTGTTTACCCGTCGCCTTGACTTCGGCAATGTCAGACCGGGAATCTTCTACTAACTGGCGGAATTTTAAAACAGATTCGCCTAATTGCCGTTGCGTCACGGGAACTTCCAGGCTTTTAACAATACCTCCTTTCGATGCCCATAGCAGCCAAATTTTGTCCTTGAGTACGAAGGGATAAATCAGCACGGTACCTGGTTGAGATTCGACGATTTCTTTAGCTTTACTAAGTTTATTGGGGTCAAAAAATGCATCATCTTGAGCGCGACGGCTGCGGATTTCTTTTTGAATAGTTTCAATTGTCTGATTATATTGTTCGGTCAAAGCCTGAAGCCGATCGTTGAATTGGCTCAATTGGCTGCACCGATTCTGCTTGCACTGTTCAACTTGTTGCCCAAAAGCGATTAAGGTTCCATTTTCTTTGAGAATCTTTTCTTCAATGGGATTTAAGGCGATTCCTGAAGTTTTATCCCCAGCTCTCGCATTTTTTGTATAGTTGGGTAATTCTTGGATTTTCAATAGTTCTAACACCTGTTGAGCTTCTAAAATTCGCCCTTGGGACAGTAACAAGTTAGTGAAGGCGCGATAGGTGTCGGCAATGGTTTGAGTATAGGATTCCTGTTGCTCTCGTGGCAGCACTCGTAAATCTTGGCGAATTACTTCTGTGACATTCACGGCTTGCTTGTAGAAAGCGATCGCTAATTCTGGCTGATTCTGTTTCTCTAACAAAAAACCCATATTGCCAAGCGCAATTCTTTCGCCTGTCTTATCGCCAATTTCTCTAGCAATTCCCAATGCTTGCTGAAAAAACTCTAACGCTTGGGGATACTGTTCTAACTGGTTGTAAACTCCCCCAATGTTATTAAGAGTCGCCCCAACGCCAGCCCGATCGCCAACGGTTTGACGAATCGCTAAAGCTTGCTGAAAGAACTCCAGCGCCTGGGGATACTGTCCCAACTGATTAGAAACGACTCCGATATTGTTGAGGGTGACTCCCTCACCCGCCTTGTCGCCAATTTCTTTGAGAATCTCCACCGCCTGCTGATAGAGTTTCAACGCTTCGGGATATTGACCCAAATTGCGGTAGGTTTCTCCAAGATTGTTGAGAGTCGTTCCCTCGCCTGCCTTATCGCCGATTTCTCGACGAATCTCCAAAGCTTGCTTGAAGAATGCGAGTGCCTGAGAATACTGCCCTAAATTTTCGTATACTCCTCCAATGCTGTTGAGGGTATTTCCTTCACCCGCGCGGTTGCCAATAGTTCTGCGGTTAGCTAAAGCTTGTTGATAGAATTCCAGTGCTTGGGGATACTGACCTAAACTATCGTAAACTCCCCCCATGTTGCTGAGCGTGCGCCCCTCACCAGCTTTGTCACCGATGGTTCTAGCAATCTCTAATGCCTGCTGATACAATTCCAGTGCTTGGGAATACTCGCCCATGCTGTAGTACACTCCCCCAATGTTATTGAGAGTCGCCCCCACACCTGCCTTGTCGCCGATGGTTTTAAGAATTCTCGACGCTTGCTGGTAAGACTCCAACGCTTTTGGATACTGCCCCAGACTGTCATAAACTGCCCCGATACCAATGAGGGTGCGCCCTTCACCTGTCTTGTCACCGATCTCTTGGCTAATTGCTAAAGCTTGCTGATAATATTCCAGAGCTTGAGGATAGTTGCCTAAGCTGCGATAAACAACACCAATGTTGTAAAGGTTACGCCCTTCATTGGCGGGATTGCCGATATCTCGGCTGATTGCTAAAGCTTGTTGATGGACTTCTAGGGCTTGAGGATACCTGCCTAGCTTGCGATAAGTGATGCCCAAGTTATTTAGAGTGCGGACTTCACCCAAGCGATCGCCAATATCCCTAAGAATTTTTAAAGCTTGTTGTTGAAACTCTATCGCCTTTTGATACTGTCCCTGACTGTCATAAACTCCACCAATCGTATTCAGAGTTCTACCTTCGCCTAGCTTGTCATCTGCTGCTTTCGCCGTTTCCAAAGCTTGCTGGAGGAACTCTAGTGCTTGCGGATATTGTCCCTGCCCGCTATAAACAATACCAATGTTATAGAGAGTATTGCCTTTGCCTACCTTGTCGTCTGTTGTTTTCAGAATTCCCAACGCTTGTTGTAGAATCTCCATTACTTTAGGAAACTGTCCTAACTCGCGGTAAGTAGCACCAATTTCTGTTAACGTCCGTCCTTCGCCTACCTTGTCGCGCGCTTCTTTGCGGAATGACAGTGCTTGCTGTAAGCTTTCTAAAGCTTTGGCGTATTGACTCAAGCCGTTGTACACTTCCCCCAGGCTAGTAAGTGCTTCCCCAACCCCTGGTTTATCGCCAATTCTTTTGCGAATTTCCAGAACTCTTTCTAGGGTTTGCAGAGCTTCTTTAAACTGGCTGTTACGAAATTGCTGAATGCCTAGTTGAAACAGCCGATCTGCCTCAGTTTTTTGCTCTTGTCGAGAGGCGATAAACCGCATTTTTTTTGCCGGTTCCGCCAAAAATCCCGGTAAGGCTAAGGAGTTCGCTGCCACTGGGGAGAAGCAACCGAAAGATAAAAGTAAGGCTGTAGTAAAGCTAAGTTTCTGAACAGGGGGACGCATAAAAATACTGCTACACAAGCGGATTAGCTTTAATATCCTTCATCGCGTTTCTTTTGCGGTAAGTAATTGATATTTGCCAGTCTTACCAGTAAAAGGTTTATCCAATCGTCAGCGCGATCCTCCTCCTTGCGTCCCGCCAGGAACTGCAATTTCCGCAGGATTGTAAGCGCCACCTCTAAGCTGGGTTCCGCCCCCTGCCTGCCCTTTAGGTGTATTTAAAGCACCAGCAGGTTGAGAGATTGGTGGAGTGCTTTCCTGTGTTTGCTGCGGAAGTAAGGGTGCGGTAGCGATCGCCTCAAGTCCCACTGACTTCAACAAATCTTCCCAGGCTGTTGCTAGCGTAGAATCGTTAGGGCGAGAGCGACGTAGCTCAGCCAGAGTCGTCAGAGTCTCATACCAGATGCCAGCTTTTGCATAGATAACTGGACGCTCTTGGGGAGATGCTTGCTGTAATTGACTGGCAAGAGAGGCGCTTAATTCGTTGCGTCGAATCCAGCCTTCAACCGAAATATTACTCCCCCGGTCTTCAGGGTCGCAAAGCAGTGCTAAGGAAAAACGGTATGTTTTTCCAACTTGTAGCGATCGCGCATTTGCTTTTTCAGGGAGGCTAACGCTAACAACACCAGGATTTTGAGAAATCTTGAAAGTGGTCTCGTAAACAACCTGTTTTCCCTCTACATCCCATACCATCAACTCTGCTGCCTGCGGGATATTTTTAGGAATATAAAAGAAGAAGGTTGGGTATCCTGTAACCGTCACCCCAAAATTCTTACCAGGATTCTTGCCTGGTACCAATGCAGTTAGACGCTTTGCATCAACAATACAGGCGCTACTACCACGCGAGGCTCCTGGTTCTCGAATATTTGGAACTTCCTGCTCTGGAGGATTGTAAACGATACCCCTCAAAGGGAATCCTCCACCTTCCTGTCTATTCTGTGTTCTTGGCTCAAAAGAGACGAGATTGTTAGGAAGTCCTATAACACCCGTCAATTTGGCAAGATTCAAATTCACCCTGGTTAAGTTGGCATTGGTCAAGTTAGCACCAGACAAGTCAGCGCCACTTAAGTTGGCACCACTCAGGTTAGCTCCTCTCAAGTCGGCTGCAACCAATTTGGCACCAATCAGGTTGGCATCACTAAGATTGCAATTCAAGCATTTATTGGTTTCCAGCAACCGTTTAAGGTGTTCGGGATTTTCCGCTCTCACTGGCGTAGCGAACCAGAGAGCAGACAAAAGTCCAACGGCGGCTAGAATTCTTTGTTTCATTGCATTTGTTGCCTCTCCTAAGCGTTAAGCGCCTCTAGTATAGCCAATTGCCAAAGCATCAACTATCTGAGTTGGGCGTGTTATTATCCATTTCTAATCAGCATCAGAGGTACCCAATCGTAAGCAAGAAGGTGAGAAATTTTTCCCATCTCTTTTACCTTTACCAAGTACCTGAATTTTGATACTTTTTTAAAGTCCATTTCCTATCAAAATAAACGGTGCCCAATAATAGGGGTGAGAAAATTTTGAGCCGTTGCTGGGGGCTATCGGCGGTCGAGAGCCAGGTATTTGTTCCACAACAATGCCACCACGAGAATTGGTATTAGCTGCTGTTGAGACATTGCCTTGTAACAAATTGAGTTGAGCTTGGCGCAACGCTTCCGCTTTAGTCATCGCCTTTTCAGAGGTGCCGTTAGCTAAATTTTTATAAAATTGTTGCATCAAGAGACTGGTACTGCTATCGTCCACAAGCCACAGAGAAGCCATCACCGCTTTTGCACCCCGGTTTAAGAAGTGGTAAGCCATACTAGCAATTTCTATGCCGTCTTGACGGGGACCAGCCAAAGCGGTTTGGCAAGCTGACAGCACAACCAAATGAATGTTATTTAACCCGGTTAAAGTTTTTATCTGAGGAATCGTGAGTTGTTCGCCGGTTCCTAAGAGGATGTAAGATTTATCTGCGCTATCAGGAACAAATACCCCATGAGTCGCTAGGTGTAAAATTCTATAACTTTTCAAATTGTCTTGCAGAGTAGCAAAGTCAAAAGAACGGTTTAAAAACTTTTGGCCGGGATAAATTCCCTGATTATTTTTAGTTTCTTGACGCACAATCGCATCGATTTCAGCAGGCACATTTGGTAGAGAACCAAAACCAGGGACAGCATCAGATAATCCCATTGCCAAAACAGGGCTATTTTGAGTACCAACAGGTAGTTTATCGCGGGTGTCAGTATCTTCTGTCAATACATTGTAGATGGTGTATTTTTCAATTAGGTATTGTTTCCCGTCATAAAGAGCGCTCATCGGAATATAGCGCGTCACTCTATCGAGGGCAAAAACCAAGTTTTTCACCTGGTTATTCTTATTCTGAAGTTCCGCCTCTAAGTCTTTGATTAGCCAGTTATAAAGTTTTAGACTAACTGCTTGTATTTTAGTAGCTTCAGCAGAACCGCAATGAGCAGCGTTCTCGCACTCCTTCATTAAATCGCGGAACTCTTTGACCGTTTTTCCTAATTCATCTCTTCCGACGTTAACTTTAACGGTTTTGACCGCACCCCCTGGGGCATATAGTTGTAACCACAGTTCGTTTTCTAGCACCAAGGGATAAATCATCACTGTGCCTGGTTGCGCTTCGACAATCTCTTGAGCTTTTGCCAGTTTGTTTGGGTCAAAGAAAGCGTCATCTTTGGCACGGTTAGCGCGAATTTCTTGGTCAATCTTCTGCAATTGTTGGTCAAATTCAACAATCAGAGAGGTACGACGAGTAGTAAGCTCTTTAAGTTGACTACAGTTGGTACTTTCGCACTCATTAATTTGCCTTGCTAAGGCAATAATAGACTCGCTTTGAGCAGGAATCTTTGTCTCCGTTGGAGAGAGTGGAATATTAGGCTTATCCCCCGTAGCACTTCTAGGACTGATGGCTTCGCGAATTTCCTGCTCTCTCATCAGTTGTTGTACTTGTAGGGCTTCTTTATCCCGTCCTTGTGAGAGCAACAAAGCTGCTAACTGACGATAAATATCAGATACCTTCACCTTGTCGAAATCAACTGTTGCATCTAAGAAAGAGTTTTGTAACTCTTGTGGTAAGCCTTCGATACTGCGTCTGACTTCCTCAATTTTGTTAATCGATTGCTTGTAGTAAGTAATGGCAACACTTGACTGATTTAAATCTTGGTAGATACGCGCTAATCCTGAATAAATGAAAGCATCAGCGCCAGGAGCTTGATTATCGGTTGCGATCGCAAGTGCTTGTTGATATACCTCAATGGCTTCTTCTTGGCGTCTAAATTTGCGATGGATATGTCCAACCAGAGTAAGAGCTTGTTTTCCCCAAACTTTATTTTGGACTTTTCTAGTAAAATTCAACCAAGTTTGAGCGGCTTCCATTGCTTGTTTGTCATTACCCAATTGCCCGTAGCCAAGACTCAGCAATATATTAGCAAATGCTTGGATTTGCGGCTCTTTAATTTCTCCAGCAATTGCTAATCCTTCTTGAGCGGATTCAATGTTTTTTTGTGGATTTCCTTGGGCAAAATAGTTTTGGGCGATAAAAAGCAGCACAAGGCTTTCGTCAAAGCGATTTTTGAGTTGACGTAGTATGGGCAGTGCTTGTTGATAGAATTCGTTACTTTTTTGGTAATCCCCAAGCTCAGCATAAACAATCCCCAGAGAAGTTAGAGGTAAGGTCTGTGCTGCTGGAATATTAGTTTCACGGGCAATTTTCAAGCTTTGTTGAAGTGAATCCCATGTTTTCTGATATTCACCTAAATCTTTGTAGCGGTTACTCAACCGAGCTAAAGCATGGGATTCTAGCCTACGATTTTTTAATTCTCGCGCAATTGCTAATCCTTGCTCTACTAACTGTTTGCCTTCTGTGTATTTGCCAATAATTCCGTAAGAGTTTCCTAACTTGATTAGTAACTCTGCTTCTTGTTCGCGATTATTTATTTTCCTTGCCTGTGCTAAACTTGGCTCTGCAACTGCAATTACTTTTTGATATTCTCCCAAAGCCTCATACATTCCACTAAGAATAGTCGCCGCCGCTACTTCTCCAATGAAATCTTTGTTTTTGCGCGATATCTCCAAAGACGTTTGTCCTACTGCTATCCCCTGTTCGTATTCTCCTTGAACTCTGTAGGCGTCGCTGAGAGCATTTAAAGCTAGGGCTTCACGAGAAGTATTTTGCCTTTGTCGTGCTAAAGTTAAAGCTTGCTTGGCTGTTTCCACGGCTTTGGTAGTATCACCTAACAAGCCATAACTCTGGCTTAGGGACGTTAAAGCACTGATTTCATAGTTGTTCAGTTTTGCCTTTTGTACTACTGCCAACCTAGCTTGAGCAAACTCCACCGCTTTTTGATAGTTACCTTGGTTGGAGTAAATTTTTTCAAGAATATCCAAAGCATTCTGCTCTAGTTGGGGGTTTTCTAGCTGCTTGGCAATTGCTAAACATTGCTCAGCCGACTGCAATGCTAAGGGATAATTTCCCTGTTTGTTGTAAGCGCTGCTCAAGCTTGCCAGTGCCTCTGCTTCAAGGGAGGATTCTTTGATTTTCCGCGCAATGGTTAAGGCTTGCTGACTGACTTCAATGGCTTTCGGAACATTTTTGAGAGGTACATTGTATAAGAAAGCCAACCGCAGCAGCGCGTCTACTTCTAATTCAGGTTTACCCAGGGTTTGTGCACGCTTTAATAGCTGTTGCGCCCAATCAATAGCTTTGTCATATTCCCCAAGATTGCTGTAACTCAGGCTTAAGCCATCTAGGGCACTCGACTCTGTGCTTAACGCACTATCTTGTAAATTTGGCAATAGTTTAGCGATTTCGATTTGTCGCGCTGCGGCTAATGCTTGCTGGTAGGTTTCGACTGCCTTTTGATTTTCTCCAAGTACGTTATAGGTGCTGGCTAAAGTGAGTAAAACATCTGCCTCACCCCGTTTATTATTTTGCTGTCGTGCAATTTCGACTTGTCGCAACCTGATTTCAATATATTTGCGAGAGTCGTCCTGAGTATTGTAAATGCTAGCAAGCTGAGTCAGAGCTGAGTCTTCAATACCTAAATCCTTGGTTTCTCGCGCAATGCTCATCGCTTGTTGTAACACTTCAATCGCTTTTCGCTCTTCTTGAAAGAAGCTGTAAGCTGCTCCCAGATGAATTAAAGCACTTGCTTCTGATTTTGTTTTTTTCAATTCTCTGGCAAGGTTTAAAGCTTCCTGTGCCAACTCTATCACGCGAGAATACTCTGCTTTTGCTTGAGGATACACCCCTCTGTTGACAAATGATATGGCTGTTGAGCTATATATTCCACTTAACAAGATTAGGGTTTCTAGTTGAGCGGGTTTATCCTTGATTTCTCGGCGAATAGCTAATGATTTTTGAAGGAATTCAATGGCTTGCTCGTCTTTACCTTGCAAATAGTAAGAACTTCCGATTAGAGATAGAAAGTTAGACTCTTGGGGCTTATCTTGGGTTTCTCGTGTAATCGCCAGTCCTTGTTGATAGAATACGATCGCTTGCTCATATTGATTTTGACTAAAGTAAATATAGGCTATTCCAGAGAGAACATTGGCTTCTTGCGCTTTATTGGGAATGGCTTGCGCGATTGCCAGAGCTTGTTGCTTAAAGGCGCTCGCTTGCTCGTATTGCTTGAGACTGCTGTAAGCCTTCCCTATGAATAGAAGAATGCCAACTTCTTGGGACTTATTCTTTACTTCTCTAACAACAGGGAGGGATTGTTGGTAAAAAGCGATCGCTTGCTCATATTGTTTTTGATTAAAGTAAGAATCTCCCATTCCTTCGAGAATGCCAGCTTCTACTAGGTGAATTCCTACGGCTTGAATAAGAGGCAATGCTTGCTGATAAAATTGCAAAGCCTGGTCATACTTGTCTTGATTAAAGTAAGTTAAGCCGATCTGATAGAGAGTTTCCCCTTCACCTACACGGTTTTGCACTTCGCGGCTGAGGGCTAACGATTTCTCCAACCACTCCAAAGTACGAGGATACTCTTTCATGCCTCGATAGACTGTCCCCATTCGGCGCATAGTAATTCCTAGTAGAAATTTATCCCCTAATTCTTGTTGGATTGCCAGCGCTTGCTGTAAGCTTTCTAAGGCTTTGGGATATTGCTGAAGACCACCCGCGTAAAGCGTGCCAAGACTACTGAGGGTTTTACTTTCTCCTGCTTTGTCTTGTACTTCCCGACGAATCGCCAAAGCTTGTTGCAAGGTTTCTAAAGCTTTGTCATTTTGGTCATTCCAGAAATAACTCAAGCCAATATTATCTAGGGTTTCTCCTTCCCCTGTACGATCTTTTAATTCTCTGCGAATATCCAAAGCTTGCTGCAAAACATCTAAAGCTTTGTCAGGTTGCCGCAACCAGTAGTAAACCTCGCCGATGTTGTTCAGGGTTTGCCCAATTCCGGCTTTGTCATTCAGTTGTTGCTGTATTTCTAGCACCCGTTGATAGGTGGCGAGTGCCTTTGGGTATTGCCCTTGACGATACTGCTGTACGCCTTGTTGGAAAAGTCGGTCTGCTTCAGTTTTCCGGTCTGTAGAGGTTGGTACCTGTGCAAAAGCGCTTCCGGAAGGATGAAGGATGAAGGATGAAGGGTGAAGGGTGAGAAGCAGGCTAATCGTGAGAAGACTGACGTGATAGACGCGACGATGCATTGGGCAACTCCTCCACAAGCGGTTTAGCAGATGGCTGGCTTAGAAATTGGTCATTTCATCAGTAGAGAATCGGCAAAAGCCAGATGCTTTCTGAGGAAATCACGGTTGGCAAGCAGAAAATTTCTATGCTACTGGAAGAGATCCACGCTTGCGATCGCTCGTTACGGAAGAATCGCACTGAGAATAGCCCTCGCGCAGGAAGAAGAGTCATCTAACGATCTCAGGAGGCGATCGCGCTCAGTCTAGAGGTACAATCCTCTAGGTGTACTGAGGACGATAGGCAACGTGTCAGAAGAACCACAAACCTCGCCATCACTGCCACCTACGGGCGCGATTGAAAGCGTCTCTCTAACAGCTACGACAGAGAACTGGTTTGAATACCCAGTCAAGGCGCATCCTCACCATACTGACTATGCAGGGATTGTCTGGCATGGCTCCTATATTACCTGGATGGAAGAGGCGCGGGTGGAATGCCTGCGCTCAATTGGCATCGAATTTGCAGATTTAGTCGCTTTGGGATGCGATATGCCGGTTGTGGATCTTTCGGTGCGCTACCACCGCCCTCTGCGGATGGGAATGAGTGCGGTGCTGAAGACGCGCATGGCAGATACCGAGGGCGTCCGCATCAATTGGGATTATCAGATTCAATCTACGGATGGGCGAGAGTTGTACGTCACTGCCAAAGTCACATTAGTGGTAGTGGATCGAGAGAAGGGTAAGATTATGCGCCAGTTACCACCGACCATGAAAGATGCGTTAGCACGACTTTCGGCGGTTTAATCTAAATGGGTAAGCTTTTGTACCTAATGCTCCCTAAAATGTTAAGTCAATAGTTTTGATTGCAGGTAAAACCTTAATTGTGAAGTTATTTGTATACCACACGCCCGAACTGACGCCCTCCGACAGCGTACCAGAGTGCGCGATCGCCATCGATGTACTCCGCGCTACGACTACTATCGCCACCGCGCTGAATGCGGGTGCTGAGGCTGTCCAAGTCTTTAGCGATATGGGAACCTTGATGCAAGTCAGCGAACAGTGGCAAGCCGATCTCCGGTTGCGCGCTGGTGAACGAGGCGGTGCTAAAGTGTCTGGCTGCGATTTGGGCAATTCTCCTCTGGATTGTACGCCAGAGCGCGTACAGGGACGACGATTATTTATCAGTACTACGAATGGCACTCGCGCCCTAACGCGAGTACAGAAGGCTCCAGTGGTTCTGGCAGCAGCGTTAGTGAATCGTCAAGCGGTGGTAGAATACGTTCTCAGCAAGCAGCCAGAGACGGTTTGGCTGCTGGGATCGGGTTGGGAAGGTAGTTTTTCTCTGGAGGATACGGTGTGTGCAGGTGCGATCGCTCATTCTTTGCAAGAGAAAGGTTCGCTAGAAATAGGTAACGATGAAGGATGTGCCGCGATCGCTCTTTACCAGCAGTGGCAAAATAATTTACTAGAGTTGTTCCACCACGCCAGTCACGGTCAACGGCTGTTACGCCTCGATTGTCAAGAAGACCTGAAATATTGCTCCCAAACCGATATTTTAGATGTGCTGCCGATTCAACGAGACATTGGAGTGTTGGTTAAGAATATCTAAGCACGCCTTATTACTTTTCTCCGTCTGTGGAATGCAGTTTACTAAGCGAATACCAAGGGGAAATGTATTACTTATAAAGTCATGAAGCATCTAACTGGGTGGATTTGCGATCGCTCGATTAGATGCATCACTACCTTTAGAATTCAGCAGTTGTTTGATTTCATTCAAAATGATGTCTAACCCGGCATCTTTGGCTAAAAAAGCATCTGCTTCCGGACAGATTTCTCTACCAAACTCTAGCTCATTGGCACTAATAAAGCCGGTTGCTAAAACTAATAAGGGAGGATTTATAAAATCATTTTTGATATGATTGATGATCTCGCAACCATCCATGCCTTTTTCATAAGGAGCGGGGGGAATAGAAAAATCTATAATCAGTAAATCGTAACTTTCTATTTCTTGTAAAAAAGTAAAGACTGTTTTATAAATATGAACTTCAAAATCTTTTCGTAAAAATCGCTCGATAATCAAACACCAATTTTCATCATCATCCAATACACCTATCTTGTACATGGATTTTGATCCCTCTCTAATCAATAGCTGGGCGAAGCCCAAACCTAAAATGTATTTGCTCAGCTCAAAGCAATCTACTCTCAACGAAACTCATTCTTTATTCTCTATTATAGTTGGGACATAAACTCAATTAAATAAACGGGGTGGGCATGAGTTGGGCAATCATTTCTTTCAACAAGGCTACGCCATCAGAGTAGGGGAAGAACAACTTTGCTCCCCTACTGTCAGTGGCAATTAGCAATGGGTTGAGCCTAAATTGAAAAGTAAAAACCCAACAAGCGTTCCATCACACAAGCCGCAATCCGCTCGGCGGATCCCGCTTCTCCCATGCGGCGGCGTCCATTCTCAGCAATCAGTTGCAGCCGATCGGGGTCGCGTAATAAATATTGCACAACCCCGGCGACTTTAGCGGGTTGTTCTACCAAAATCAGGGAGGGTCCTAGCAGGCGAGATTGAGCTTCGGCAAAGGCGCTCGTAAACTGAGGACCTTCTCCGGGGATCGCGATCGCGGGTTTCCCCAATCCGACAAACTGCTCGGTTGCCGTACCAGCCATTGCGATCGCTAAATCGGCTTGATTTAAGCAATCGTTATAAGCGTGCTGAGTCAGAATTAGAGTGCCATTTTCTTTCGTAAAAGTCAGTGCTTCTGGGTCAGAAATCGGTGAGGGAGAGAATTTCTCACTTTCTCCCGGTGCATTAGATTCTCGCCAATCCTGAGCTATAAGGGTTTGGCGCAAAGGA
>NZ_JAMPJZ010000036.1:0-56240 GCF_039961835.1 Trichocoleus sp. ST-U1 | reverse complement strand
GACCTGCCTGCTGTCTATGTTGGAGAAACCGCTCTCAGCTTACCTCGTTCTTAAGAACTACCTTCGTGGCGGGTGAAGTTCTGCCAGAGGGGTTAGCCCCCATAAAGTTAACTTGTAATTAGGAATACATGGAACCCTAGCCATTTTTCTAGGGTGAGTTCTCCCCATTTCTCTGATGCCGCCCGTCTCTTCAAAACGGCACGATATCAGCAGGAGGAAGTGGCAATCCGGTTTAGATCGGGCAGACCTCACCCCCGAACCCGCTTCTCTACCCCCGCGAGGAGGGTTAGGGAGAGATGGAGAGGGGTTGAGGGAGTTTACCGAACCGGATTGGCAGCTGTCCCGTAAAAGCGATCGCATGGGAGAAATGGAATGTCTTTATCTTCATCGGAGATATCCAGCACCTTGCTGGCTCTGTCCAACAATTTAGCCGATACTGTTGAGCGAGTCGGTGCCTCAGTTGTTGCAGTCAATGGGCGAACCTCCCACGGGAGAAGAGGATGGCTAAGGCGGAATTCCTCCTCAAGCGGTATCCACTGGCGACCCGGTATCATCGTCACCTCTGACGAAACCATCAAGCGCGAAGAGGAAATCACCGTCACCTTACCCGATGGTCGGACAGTCCCCGTTACCATCCTGGGGCGTGACGCTAGCACCGATGTCGCTGTCCTGAAGCTAGAAAACATCGAATTCCCGGTGGCGGAAATTGGCGATGCGGCAACCCTAAAGGTCGGTCATCTAGCACTTGCACTCGGACGCGGGACTGAGAACGGCGTGAGTGCCTCTATGGGTGTGGTGAGCGCGATTGGGGATGCTTGGCGTAGTATGAGCGGTGGTTCGATCGATCGATTTGTGCGTCTTGATTTAACCCTCTACTCCGGATTCTCCGGCGGGCCGATGGTCGATGCAGCCGGTAAAGTTGCAGGCATGAACACCTCCGGGCCTCGCAATATGGCTTTAACCATTCCCGCGTCTACGGTGAACCGGGTGGTCAATCAGTTGCTTTCAAAAGGACGGATTGCACGAGGCTACCTGGGTTTGGGAATGCAGCCGGTTCGCTTGCCGGATACGCTGAAGAGGGCGCTTTCTCTGGCTTCCAATGGTGGGGTGATTGT
The DNA here is from genome assembly GCF_039961835.1 of Trichocoleus sp. ST-U1. Classification (NCBI taxonomy): domain Bacteria; kingdom Bacillati; phylum Cyanobacteriota; class Cyanophyceae; order Leptolyngbyales; family Trichocoleusaceae; genus Trichocoleus; species Trichocoleus sp. ST-U1. The sequence goes on along the minus strand of NZ_JAMPJZ010000036.1, from coordinate 55,125 downwards.
TGTCAACGTTGAGCCGAATGGCCCTGCGGATAAAGCTGGGGTGCTGATTGGCGATGTGTTAGTCGCAATCGATGGCAATCCGGTCAGCGACACGGAGAACGTGCAGGCGATGTTGGGCACGGAAAGCGTCGGAAAAAGCCTGAAAGTGCAGATGATTCGGGGGGGTGCGCCTCTTGAAGTCACACTCACCGTTGGCGAACGACCGGCGAGGGAGGATTAAGATGGTGAACTTGACAAGTCAGCGCTTCGCGATCGCAACCATAGAAAATACAGGTGCAAGTGCAGAGATTGCCCTGGAGTTGTCGCAAATCGCCGAACAACTACGCCGTTGTACCGTACAAGTCCGCAGCAGGGGCGGGGGTGGCGGATCGGGTACAATCTGGAATTCTCAAGGTTTGATTATCACTAACGCTCATGTCGCCCCTTTCGACCGGGCAATTGTGGAACTTTGGGATGGACGAGTCATTGAGGCTATCCGCACTGATATCGACTCCCGGCAGGATTTAGCGGCACTCCAGGTTGAGGCAACTGACCTGCCAGCCGTCACGGTGGGCGACTCCAAGGCTCTCCGCGTGGGCGAACTGGTGCTGGCAGTGGGAAATCCTCTGGGTCTAGTCGGCGCACTCACCACGGGAATTATCCACGCGACTGACGCCACCGAAGACTTCAGCACTCAAAGATGGGTGAAGGCTGATATTCGGCTAGCACCCGGAAATTCTGGGGGTTTGCTTGCCGATGCACGGGGGCGAGCGATCGCAATTAACACGATGATTGCCAATGGTTTAGCGTTGGCAATCCCCAGTAAGAGAGTAGAACGATTTCTCAAACGCGATCGCCCACTCTCTCTGGGTGTCACTCTCCGTCCCGTGCTGTTTCGTTTAGAAAATCAGCGCGTTTTAGGCTTATTGGTGTTGGAAGTTGCTCCGGGGAGTTTAGCTACCTCGGTGAGTCTTCAAATGGGCGACGTGCTAATAGCCGTGGGCGGTGAATCTTTTCATACTCCTGAGGATCTGCTCAGCATTCTCAAGTATGCCGAACCGGGGAAGCCCCTGATGTTGGAATTTCTGCGTTCTGGGAGACGCTGCTACGCGATCGCATCTGCTCCTCAAGACACTATCGAACCAACCTTTCCAGAGGTGAAGTCAGCGTGATTTCGGTCGTGGTGACAGCCGAAAATCCCATCGTGCGTGCGGGGTTGGAGAGCATCATCCGCACCTCTGAGTTGCTGGAAATCGTCGGTAGTTCCTCTAGCACAGACACTCTGGTGCAGCTGCTTGAGGAACGACAACCCGATGTGGTGTTGCTGGATTATTCCTTCTCAGATGACGATCCGGCTGAAGAGAAATTACTCGCGCTTGGTGCAGAATCTCCGGCACTTGTCATCTTAGCGAACAACCCCCACAGCACTTGGCTAGAGTCGGTTTTGCAAGTCGGCGTGCGGGCAATCTTACCGCGAACGGCAACGGCTGAGGAAATTGTCGCAACTGTGGTGACAGCAGCGCTGGGGCTGATGGTGCTGCATCCAGACTTTATGGATTCTCTGCTGCCTCTCAAAGAGTCCTCCGCACGCCGACTCCCTGCTTCCCCGATTCAGGCGCTGACACCACGGGAGATCGAGGTCTTAGGGATGCTGGCGCTGGGAATGGGGAACAAGAACATTGCCAAGCAGTTGAGCATTTCTGAGCATACCGTCAAGTTTCACGTATCATCAATCTTTCAAAAGCTCAACGCTTCCAGCCGAACTGAGGCGGTGACTCTGGGTGCGAGGTTGGGTTTGATTATGTTGTAAGCAAATGAGGTCGTGGCTATCAACTTAAAACGCCATGCTTGGCAAATCGAATTTCCTAGCCCCTTTCCCTGCTAGGGAAGGGGCTAGGGAGAGGTTAGATCGGGATGCCAACCGTATCCTACAAGTGGGGCGGGTCATATGAAGACGGAACTCGTCTAGCTCGGTTTACTTCCCTCCTGGTGGTCCGTCATGTCTATTCGGATCTTTCTTCTGCTTCTTAGTGCCGTCAGATTCCTTTTTAGGCTTTTTGGCTTCTTTGCCACCCTTTTCCTTTTCCTTGCCCATAACAATTCCTTAATAGAGGTTCCCTTAATTGTGGAACAATTTACAGATTTCGGAACATGGAAAACTGTAATTTTATATTTCGATTTAGGGGAGCAATGGTGGTTTGGAGACCGATAGTTAGCGCTGGGACAACAAGGGCGGAAAAAGTCAGTTCGCCAGATTAAAGTTGCGATCTTCTCTCTTCAGCTACATTATTCGCTGGAAAGCCCTCTTCTCGGATCGGTAGCACGCCAGGATATTGGCTCATTTCACATGGGTTCGATTAAACCTGCACCGCCTTGTGTCAGGAGTTCTTTAAAGGTATCGAAGGCACTGTGTCCGTCAGCAAGCCGCACCTAAGAGGGATGCGGAATTTGGTTTGCCTTTGGTTTCCGAACGCTGAGATAAACTGCTATCCAGGGGCAGCGCTTTTTTTGTAATGCTGACGGCAGGCCCAAAATGCAAATAGCGATCGCACAATCATTAGCGTAGGAATCGCTAACCAGACTGGCTCTTTTATATCAGTCTAAAAATTGATATAAACCGATAAGATTTCCATCAGGATCTCGAAGATAGGCTGTCTTCATTCCATAGTATGGGTTGGTCATCGGATCTGTAGTAAATTCGATGTCTTTATGTCTTAATTCGTGATAGGCTTCGTCCAAGTTAGGTACTGTGAAAATTAATACAACTTTGTCTTGACATTCGGCACTGGAGGGCTTCTGATCGTTGCCTATCATCTCTGCCATTTCCTTGCGCCTGAATAAAGCCAGCTTCATATCTCCCGCTTCAAATTCAGCATATCCGCTCGTGAAATCTTCTACATTTACCTTGAATTGCATTACATCTCGGTAGAACAGAAAGCAAGCTTCAATATCAGTAACCAGAAGCCTTGTATATGCAGATTTAACTTTCATGGCAACTTCACCTTATTTAAGCGATACATTTTTGTGGGAGATTTAAAATCATTTCGTTCTGGATTTTGCAACCTTAACATTACAGATTCTCGCTCCAATTCCCCCAAGCATTCCTGATTCTCTGGCTTTAGCGTAAATTCTGCAAGGTGAATTAGATCGCCATTGGAAATTATCAGGAAATAGCATGGGTTTATTGATTTATTCCTTACCCTGGTTTCAGCTGCGATGATTGTCGATTAAGTTGAATGTGCCGCCATAAAGGCGATCGCGGATCGTGTCATTACTCAGGAAGTCATGGGGGAAGCCCAGATCGATCTGACTCACCTCATTGAGGCGTTGCAAATGCTCTGGCGTCAGATGGACATCTAGGCAAGCCAGATTATCTTCGATCTGGCTGACCTTCCGAGAACCGATAATCGGGATGATGACGCTGCTTTGAGCGCTTAGCCAAGCCAGCGCCACCTGTGAAGGCGTGTGTCCAATTTCTTCGGCAACTTGACACACAACGTCAGCGATCGCTAAATTCCGCTCAGAAATATTCCCCCCTATCGTTCCGATTCGCCCCTGTTCGCCCCCCTGTTCGCTATTGTTGCTCTGGGTGCGCTGATTGTACTTGCCCGTTAGCACACCGCCACCCAAGGGCGACCACGGCGTAATTGCCAAGTCGAAAGCCTTTGCCATCGGTAACAAGTCCCGTTCCGGCGTCCGCTGAATCAAACTGTACTCGACTTGCAGCGCTACAAACGGCGTCCAGCCGTAACACTGCGCCAGCGTGTTTGCTTGGGAAATAATCCAGGCGGGTGCGTCAGAAATGCCAATGTAGAGAACCTTGCCAGAACGTACCATGTCATCGAAGGCACGCATCACTTCCTCTACAGGCGTCATAAAGTCCCAAGCGTGCAGCCAGTATATGTCAATGTAGTCAGTTTTCAGGCGTTTCAGACTGCCTTCTAGCGACTGCATCATGTTCTTGCGATGGTTGCCACTGCCATTGGGATTGCCCTTGCGATCGCTCATGTGCAAGGGAAATGAGTATTTGGTAGCAACGACAAAGCGTTCCCGTTCTGAGGCAATGAACTCACCAACCATTTTCTCGCTGGTGCCCTCTGTGTAGCCGTTGGCAGTGTCAATAAAGTTACCGCCTGCTTCCACAAAGGCATCAAAGATTTGGCGGCTTTCATCTTTGGATGCGCCCCAGCCCCAGTCTTCACCAAAAGTCATTGTGCCAAGGCAGAGTTCGGAAACTCTTAATCCACTCTTTCCTAGTAGCTTGTATCTCATGGTTTTCCTCGTAGAACGAAGGGAGTTTTAGCGCGAATAAAAAATCTGATTGCGAGGAATTAACCGCCTTCAGGATTACACGCAGTAACTTTGACCTGTCACAAGCATCTTTGTAGCAGAAACCGTCGCTCAAAAATGTCAGCGGTTTACCATGCTCATCATCGATTCCGGATAACGTCCGCCGCTAGCAACGCCCTTAGGTGCCACTTCGTCGATGCGCTGCAAATCTTCTGGTGTCAGATTCACTTCCAGCGCAGCGGTATTTTCTTCCAAATATTGTCGTCGCTTAGTTCCGGGAATGGGAACGATGTCTTCACCCTGCGCCAGCACCCAAGCAAGAGCCAGCTGCGCTGGTCGGCACCCTTTTTCTTGGGCAATTTCGCCAATCCGTTGTACCAGTTCCAGATTTTTCTGAAAGTTCTCGCCCTGAAAACGCGGTGAGTTGCGGCGGTAATCATCAGCAGCCAAGTCATCAAAGCTTTTGATCTGCCCGGTCAAAAAGCCCCGTCCGAGCGGGCTATAGGCAACAAAGCCAATGTTAAGCTCTCGACAGGTGGCAAGAATATCGTCTTCTGGATCGCGGCTCCACAGGGAATACTCGCTCTGCAATGCGGTAATTTGATGTACGGAGCAAGCACGACGCAAGGTTTCCGATCCGGCTTCCGAGAGTCCTAAATATCTGACTTTGCCTTCTTGAACCAGTTGCGCCATCGCACCGACGGTTTCTTCGATGGGAGTATTGGGGTCAACTCGATGCTGGTAGTAGAGGTCAATCGTCTCTACACCCAGACGACGCAAACTCGCTTCGCAGGCAGAACGAACATACTCCGGTTTGCCATTGATACCGCGAACGTTAGGGTCTTCGCTGCGAACGATGCCGAATTTAGTAGCGAGAACCACAGAGTCGCGGCGATCTCTTATCGCTTGTCCGACCAATTCTTCGTTCTTGAATGGCCCATACATATCAGCCGTGTCGAGAAAATTTAGCCCCAACTCCAGCGCCCGATGAATGGTGGCAATTGATTCAGTATCATCGCGGTCGCTGTAAAAATCTGACATTCCCATGCAACCCAAGCCGATTGCCGAGACGGTGAGATCGCTTTGTCCTAACTGTCGTATCTTCATCGCTAATTTCTTGTTGAAGTTTGCCTGATTGACTTGCGCTCAGTCTACGCAGGGAACGATGTTTTGTCACTTGCCTGGGGATACGTCTTAAGATAGACATTTTTCCTAACTGGCAATCTGGTTTCCGCTTTCACACTTGGTGGGGCTTGACTCAGCAGTTGCACATCGACTTTAAGGATCTCAAACTTATAATCTGTCCCGTTTATACGCAACAGCAGAAAAACAGATGATAGAAATCAAACCGATACAATCACACCAAGTTGAAGAACTCAAGCGCGTAATCATCGCGGTTTGCAACGAAATATGGCAGCTTCCTGAAGAAGTGATTAGGCATTACGATGCCATGTCTGATATAGATGACGTGCAATCGCACTACTTCGACAATAAGGGCACATTTTTGGTGCTGATTGATGAGGAGCGGGTTGTTGGTAGCGGCGCAATTCGGCGTTTGAGCGACGACATCTGCGAACTAAAGAGAATGTGGTTTCTTAAAGATTATCGAGGACGCGGGTTGGGGACGAAAATGGCTCAGATGCTCTTAGATTTTGCCAGAATTACAGGTTATAAGAAAGTCAGGCTGGATACGATTGATGAGCAAAAACAAGCACAAGCTCTGGAGCTTTATCAGCGGCTCGGATTCTATTTTATTGAGCGATACAATACGAGTCCTTGTACTGTGTTCATGGAGAAAATGCTTTAAGAAGTAAAAATTGCATTATCTTTCATTTTGATATTTGCTAAATACCAGTCCTGCTTTGTAGAGACTCATCAGCGATCGCTTGAAATTTTTGATAATCTTTTGGCGTATCAATGTCGATAGCACCCTCCGGGAAGGAGATGCGAAAGACTTCGGCGGAATATTTTTTAATGATTTGTTTTGCACCTTCGGTCGTTTTTAGGCTCATGAGTTCTGAAAACAAGGTGCGGCTGAACAAAGCGGGTACGCCCAAGCTTCCTGCATACTCTGAAGCAATAATCGGTCGGCGCGTCACCTGATAGGCTTCCACGATTTGATTGAGTAGTGGGGAAGAAATGAAAGGCTGGTCGCAAAGAGCGATCGCAACGGCGTCTATGTTCTGATTTAAATTACTCAGCGCTTCAATACCCACCCGAATCGAAGAACTCATCCCCTCCGCCCACTGTGGGTTTTCGACAATTTGGATGGGTAACTCGCTGAGTTCCGGCTTAATTTGTTCCACATTCGCTCCCAGAACGACGACGATGGGTTGACAGCGGGAAGCGATCGCAATTTCTGCGGTATGGCGGAGGAAGCTGCGTCCTTGATACAACAGCAGTTGTTTTGGCGTCCCCATGCGAGTAGATGCTCCTGCTGCCAGAATTATCAAACCGACGACAGGCGCATTCATCCGGTACTCCGGTTGTGGATTGGTTCCTGGCGCTTTCTTAATAACCCGCCCGAACGATTGGCGAGAACCGCTTGAATTTCCGCCACAATTGAGAGTGCGATCGCTTCCGGTGTATCAGCGCCAATATCCAGTCCAACAGGACCATGCAAGCGGTGAAGTTGGGCTTCTGTAAGCTGAATTCCCTGTTCTTTTAGCTCAAGAAGTAACTGTTCGGTTCTTCTCTTGGGGCCAAGAATGCCTAAATATTGCACGGGAGAAGGTAAAAGAGTTTTCAGGATTTCTAGGTCGTGCAGATAGTTATGAGTCATCACGACAGCTACTGTGCGCTTATCGATTTCTAGGGTTTCATTGACGATTTCTGGGCGAGACAAAATCACTTCATCGGCGCTGGGAAATCGGTCTGATTTTGCATTGGCAGGTCGGCTATCAACGACTGTTACGCACCATCCCAATTCTTTCGCCAAGCGTACAACCGGGATAGCATCGTCACCTGCTCCAAAAATGACCAGCGAGACAGGTGGCTGAATCGCTTCGATAAAAACTTCGGCTTTCCCTCCCAGTAAGGGATACGCTTTAAAAAGCGAGCAATTTTTATCAAGCACTTCACGGGCATCTTCGAGTATGTCTGCACTCAAATCTGCATCTTCGAGGTTACTGAAAATTGTGCCATCTTGATGCAGCATTAAATGGGTTCCGACTTGTGCCTTGATTTGACCTTCAATGTGAAATATCGTTGCTAGAACTCCTACCTGCCGCTGATGCAGACACTCTCCCAGAAAGGTCATCGGACTTAACTCGTTCTCTGGAATTAGGCGTTCAATCAACACCTGTACCATTCCCTTGCAACCGAGTCCCAGACCCCAGACGATGTCATTGTCGGAGGTCGTATCGTAGTTCACCAACATGGGTTGACCAGACGCGATGACCTGTTGAGCGCGTTCAAAAACGTCATTCTCCAGACAGCCGCCGCTAATTGAGCCGATTCTCTGACCCTCTAGCGTTATCAGCATTCGAGCGCCCGGTCGCCGGTAGGTAGACCCACTAACTTTGACTATGGTGGCGATCGCTACTGTCTTGCCGCAATTTTTGGCTTTTGCAAATGCGGCAACAATCTCCTGTAATTCTTTCATAGAGCGCTTTGCAGTTTGAGCCAATACGGATTGACCTCTCCCCAAACCCCTCTCCGACTCGGAGAGGGACTTTGAATATGGCTCCCCTTCCCTAATAGAGAAGGGGATGGGGGGTTAGGTGCTAAGACAGATTACAGCAACTTATCCGGCGTAATCGGGAGGTCGCGGATGCGCTTCCCGGTGGCGTGATAGACAGCGTTTGCCACCGCCGCTGCGACGCCAGTGATGCCGATTTCGCCCGCGCCTTTAGCTCCAATCGGGTTAATGTGCGGGTCGATTTCTTCAACGAAGTACGACTCAATTGCGGGGATGTCTGCGTTGACGGGTACGTGGTACTCACCCAGGTTGGCGTTGACGATGCGTCCGGTACGGGAGTCTGTCACCGTTTCTTCTAGTAGTGCCATACCTAGTCCCATGACGATACCGCCAATCATTTGCGATCGCGCTGTTTTGAGGTTGATTACCTGTCCCACCCCAAAGGCTCCCACAAAGCGGGTTACGCGCACTTCGCCAAAGTCAGGATCGACGCGCACTTCGGCAAATTGAGCGCCGAAGGAGTGCATGGAATACTTCTTCTCGGCGCGGTTAAACTTGGCATCAAAGCTTTCTTCGACTTGCGGCAAATTTTGGCGCGTCAGCACTGCTTGGTAAGTTTCGCCCTGGTTGCGATCGCTCTTGCGAAACAGGCGTCCGCCCTCAATCGCTATGTCCGTTTCCGGGACGTTGTAAAGCGGCGAACTAGCATCCGTGCGTGCTAATTCCAGTACCTTCCTACGGGCTGCTTGCGCCGCTTCATGCACAGCAGTCCCCACGCTTCCCATCGTCGCCGATCCGCCCGATATCGGCGCACGGGGCAACTGGGTATCTCCCAGTTCAAATCGCACTCGCTCAACCGGCAACCCAAGGGCGTCAGCGGCGACTTGCGCCATCACCGTCGCCGTACCTGTCCCCATCTCTTGAGAACCACTCTGCACTAAGGCGGTGCCGTCTTGCAGGATGCGGACTCTCGCGCTAGCGGGAAAATGGTTTACGGGGTACGTGGCGCTTGCCATGCCCATCCCGATTAGGTAACGACCGTCCCGCATCGAACCCGGTTCGGGAGTGCGCCGCGACCAGCCAAATTTTTCTGCGCCGAGTTGGTAACATTCTTTGAGGGACTTGCTCGACCAAGGCAGGTTATTGCTGGGATCTATGTCTGCATGATTGCGGAGGCGCAACTCAATTGGGTCAAGTTTCACGGCATAAGCGAGTTCGTCCATTGCCGATTCCAGGGCGTACATCCCCGGAGTTTCGCCGGGGGCACGCATAAAGGTCGGCGTTCCCTTGTTGAGACGGACGAGACTTTGCTTTGCTTGCAAGTTGGGAGTGGCATACATCATGTGTGTGCCCACCGTGTACGGTTCGAGGAATTCCTCGAACGTTGAAGTATGAGAAATGCCCCGATGGGCGATCGCGGTGAGGCGACCGTCGCGGGTTGCGCCCAGTGCGACTTGTTGCTCGGTTTCCGCCCGGTGCCCGACCGTGGTGAACATTTGTTCGCGGGTTAAAACTAATTTCACGGGACGACTTACCTGACGGGCAGCGATCGCTGCCAGCGTTACGTGAGGCCAAACCAAACCTTTGCCGCCAAACGCGCCGCCGATGAATTGACACACGACGCGCACGTTCTCTTCGGGGATGCCAAACGTCGTCGCCATTGCCTGACGCACGCCGAAGTTATACTGCGTTGCGTCGTAAATGGTGAGGCGATCGCCCTCCCACACGGCAGTTGTCGCGTGCGTCTCCATCGGGTTGTGGTGTTCGGTGGGCGTCCGGTAAGTTTCTTCAATCCGCACCTCAGCATCGGCTAACGCTTGCGCCGGATTGCCGCGTATCGTCTCTGGCGGTTTGCCAAACACGGACTTCGGCGCGAATGCCTGTGCCTTTTCCATCTCCACTACTGGCGTTTCGGCTTCGTAATCGATGCGGACGAGGGATGCGGCGTGGGTGGCGTTTTCTAGGGTGTCGGCGATCGCAACGCCGATGTGCTGACCGATGTGATGTACAACCGCTTCTTGCAGCACCAGCCGGTTTTCGGCGGCAGCCCCACCCCCGAACAAGGTTGCGACTGGAAGGAGTTTGGGCGGGTTGAGGTGCGTCAGGATGCCCAGTACACCGGGGGACTGTTCTGCTGCACGGGTGTCGATGCTCTTAATCCGCCCACGGGCGATCGCGCTGCCGATAGTGACAGCATAGGCGAGATTTTCTAAGGGGATTTCCGCCGAGTAGCGGGCACCGCCCGTCACCTTCAGGCGTCCATCCACCCGATTTATCGGCTTGCCCACAGCTTGGTTGGTTGCATTATCAGATTGACTCATACGGTGCCTCCTGCTGCTTTTGTGAGTGCCCGCGCGATCGCTCGTTTTGCCATTTCAACTTTGAATCGGTTGTATTTTTGGGGTTGGGCTTCCCGAACTGTTGCCTCTGCTGCTGCTGCAAAGGTTTGCTCGTTCGCTTTTGCACCAACCAGAATTTTCTCCGCCTCAACCGCCCGCCACGGCTTATGTGCGACGCCCCCCATTGCGACTCGTGCCGCTTTGATGGTGCCATTATCAATATCGAGGGCGGCGGCGACGGAAACCAGGGCAAAAGCATAACTGGCGCGATCGCGTACTTTTAAATAGTGCGATCGCGCGGCAAAGGGTGAATTTGGCAAATCAACCGCAACGATTAGTTCGTCATGTTGAAGCACCGTATCGATTTGGGGCGTATCTTCCGGTAAGCGGTGAAAGTCACTGATGGGGATTTGTCGCTCTCCGTTCGGCCCCTCAACACGCACTACGGCATCAAGGGCTGCCAGCGCCACGCACATATCCGAAGGATGCGTTGCAATGCACTGTTCGCTTGCACCGAAAATCGCGTGAATGCGGTTGTACCCTTCAATCGCCGAACAACCGGAACCGGGTTCGCGCTTGTTGCACGGCATCGTCGAATCGTTGAAGTAGTAGCAGCGGGTTCTTTGCATCAAGTTGCCGCCGATGGTTGCCATATTCCGCAGTTGCGGTGACGCGCCAGCGAGTAACGCTTGAGAAAGTAACGGATAGCGATCGCGCACCAACCGATTATTTGCCACGTCGCTGTTGCGTGCCATCGCCCCGATGCGTAAGCCATTCGAGATTGCCGTCACGTCTGCCAAGGGTAGCCGGGTGATGTCCACCAGTTGGTCAGGCTGCGCTACTCCTCCTTTCATCAAGTCGATTAAATTAGTGCCGCCTGCGATGAATTTCGCTGCCCGATCCCCCGCAACTGTCTGAATGGCTGCGCCTTTTTCAGTAGCACGCACATAACTAAAAGGTTTCATGAAGACTCCTGTGCATGGGTTTAAGTTGAATGGCACTGACTTAAGAGCCATGAAATAAATTTCCGGCTTCACCGCTCAAACCCATTTCAACCCGTTGAAATCCATATCCAGTTAGCTTTAGCTAACTTTAGCGATTAGCCCGATTATTTCAGGGCGGAGCGGGTATGCAATTGATTGGTGAAACGACGGAATTGCTCATGCGTCCCGACTACCCATTGCTAGTCTGCGTCTGATGAACTTCGCGCACAGCGGCAACAATGCCAGGATAGGCACCACAGCGACAGAGATTGCCGCTCATGCACTCCCGAATTCCCTCATCGGATGTCGGGCAACCTTCTGCCAATAGACCCACCGCAGACACGATCTGACCGGGCGTACAATATCCACACTGAAAGCCGTCATGCTTAATGAAAGCCGCCTGCATGGGATGCAGTTCATCGCCACGAGCTAAACCTTCAATCGTTGTAATTTCCGCACCCTCCTGCATCACCGCCAAGGTCAGGCACGAGTTGATGCGCCGTCCATCGACCAACACAGTACACGCACCGCATTGTCCGCGATCGCAACCCTTCTTGGTGCCTGTCAGACCGATGCGTTCGCGCAGTGCGTCCAGTAGCGTCACGCGCGGTTCTATTTGCAAAGTGTGCGATTTACCATTGATCCGCAGCGTCACGTCAATAGTACCAGGCTCCAGGGTTTTCGCGACTGCGGTGGAAGTCTTAGGGCTTGTTTGCATAAAAATATTTTTTGTAAGGTTTGCATTCGCGATGCGGGATGCAATTGCATCCTTAGCAACGACCAAGGTACTTGCGATCGTTAGCATACCGAACCGTCGCCGTGTTATCCTCAGCCTCATTTTGCGGTGTCAAAATAGGTCTAATAACAAAGATAGTGCGTTTTACATTTCTCGGCATGAGAACTGAAGTTTAATGAGACGCAAGGAAAGCATTTTTTTTGCTGATAACTTTAATTTCGTTAAAACGGGCTAAAAATCAGAAATATTAAGGTTTTTAGTCTATTTCAATAGACCTGATTTATTCACCCAGAATTTGAATTCTGGGTAGGTTATCGGGTTGGTGCAAGATTGCAAGATATTGGTGCAAGATATCAGTTGAACTCAACTTTGTGAAACAGGCACCCAAAAATCAGATGATTGTAACTGAAACACCGCGCTTAATTCTCCGACATCTCACCTGGGATGATGTAGACGACTTGGCAGCCATTTTTGCCGATCCAGTCGTGATGAAGTTCTTCCCCAACACGCGAACATCTGAAGAAACGAAGGGTCACATCGAGTGGATATTTAGCTGCTACGAGAAATACGGCTTCGGTTTGTGGGCGACCATTCACAAGGTTGACAACCAGTTTATTGGTCGGTGTGGATTAATACCGCAGGGAGTGGATGGGCAAGAAGAAGTCGAAATTGCTTATATGCTGGCTAAGGAATACTGGGGAAAGGGTTTGGCAACCGAAGCGGCTAGTGCAATTCGGGATTATGGTTTTGAGCTGGGTTATAACCGCCTCATTTCCTTAATCCATCCGGGAAACATCGCGTCTCAGAATGTCGCAATGAAAGTCGGCTTAACTTACGAAAAAGACACAATTATTCAGGAAAAGACTGTTCGCGTTTATGCAATCAATAGACCCACTTTTCCGTAGAATTAACTACAGCAGTTTTATTGGCTGAGCCACAGCGAGAGAGAAAAGAGAGGGTCACAAATGCGGATTTTATTTGTGTGTACGGGCAATACCTGTCGTAGCCCGATGGCAGAAGCGCTATTCCGCCAAAAAGCGCAAGGAATGGAAGTGGAGGTGCGGTCGGCAGGCGTCGTGGCGTTTGAGGGAGATTCTGCATCCCCGCAGACCCAGCGCGTCCTGAAGGAGTATGGTATCGATTACTACCATGAAGCGAAGCGGCTGGATCGCCAGCTCTTCGATTGGGCGGATTTGGTGCTGACAATGACGGGCGGGCAAAAGAAAGCGATCGCTGATGCATTCTCTGCTGCTGCCGACAAAGTATATACCTTGAAAAAATACGTTGGCTATCACGAGCAAGCTGAAATTGCCGATCCCTATGGTGGCGACTTGGCAACTTATCGACAGTGCGCTGGAGAAATTGAGCAAAAGTTGGATCTGTTGTTAGCGAAGCTAGCGGCTACGCGCTGACCAGAATCAGCTGATTTTTAATCGGGAAGGCTTTTATAACCGGATGTCTATTAATCGGTCAGGGTTAAGCGGAAGGTTACTTGATCGTAGAAACAAGGGTTTATCGCGTCTAGAACAAACTATCAAAATTGTCTTGAGAGTCTATTTAGACGCGAAAGAACGATGAGGATTACTCAGTTTTGACGCAGTTGAGCATCCGCAGAGTGGCGGCGGCAGCATAGTTACGGCGAGTCGGAGAGTTTGGCTCAAACTTGCTGCCGACTTCATTGACTGGGGAGGCGACATTGCAATAAGAAGACATTTGACTAATCAGCGGGGCAGCCCAGTGTTTCTCGGTGTCTGAGAAGGTTTTCGCTGAGTTTTTGATCGCTAATTCTGGGGCAAGTCCACGCATATTTTTACCAAATTCCGCAGCACGTCGCAGCACTGCCATCAATTCAGCTCTCGTGACGGGTTGAGTGGGTTTAAAGGTGCCGTCTTGGTAGCCACTGACAATTTTGTTATCCCGCGCCCATTTAATTTTAGCGGCGCTCCAGCGCGAGGCATCGACATCAGGATAGGGTCGAGATGCAGCTTGAGTCGGGATCGTGACATTGGCTCCGGGTAGCTTTGTTAAAGATTCCAACACCATCGACACCAGTTGCTCTCTGGTTAAGGCGACTTGAGGGCGGAAGGTGTTGTCTTCTTTGAAGCCAGCGACGAACCCCAGCGCAACGGCTTGTTCAATTTCTTTTGCGTAGACATCTGAGGCGATATCTCCGAAGGTGGAGCTTCCGGGAGGCGTTCCGATATCGCCAGGGTCGATTCCCGGCGCGGCTTGGTCGCTGGCAAGATAGACGTGACCGAGGGTTTTACCGTTGTAGGTTCTTTTGGCGAACCGCCACGCCGGATCGAGATTGATTTTCATAAAACCATCGCTGAGTCCGTTGGTTCTGCCAATTTCAATGGTTGGGACAGTGCGATCGCTAAAGTTTGTACCGACGAGGACGAGTTCGCCGTCGCGCTTTACTAAGTTGAAGCTGTACTTCAGTCCCAAATCCGTCCCCGCCATGCGGATAGAATAGCCGTTGCTGTCGGTACTGCGTCCACAAATTCCGGTGAAGTCAAAGTTAAGTAGCAGCGGATCGATTGCCACCGGGCGATCGCCACTTTCACTCCAACACGCCCGTTTATCGGATATCTGTTCCAGAATCAGCAGTTGATGACTATTCGTTCCGTAAGGGGCGGCTACGGCGATAAATTTACCTTGTTCTACTTCTTTTTGAGCAAAAACGGCGGCTTGGCTGGGGTTGACGGCATTGAGGGTGGAGAGGACAACGGTGGCTAGGGCGGCAATTGACCGTCCAAATAGACGCTTGGAGGAGGTTGACGGCAAAGACATGGTGAGGAGGTTATGGAGCTGGGTAGATTTATTTTCTTTAGTTATGTGATAATATTATTCACCCAAAAGTTCCCCCGTCATAGCGCCTAAATTCATGGGAGCAAAGCCCTAGATGCCTTGTACTTCCGGTGCGGCTGAAACTTGGTAGACCAAGGATGCCTGGAGTTGAGAGTAAGGTTCGAGGGTAAAATTCCAGGTGCAAAAGCCGTTTTCATCCAGTTGCACGCGATTTGTGGTTTGAGCGGAGATTACCTCTACTTTCACTTGCTCTAGCTCCGAAATTGGCACCCGCTCGGTAGTTTTAATCGCTCTTTGTTCTGCACCTATATTGGAAAGGAACAATGTTGTTGTCGTTGTGACAGTGTTCCATTTAGTCAGATGATCCTGTTTTCTTTTTTGGGTTTGGGTGCGCTGCACGCGCATTGCATTATCTGCTCCCCATCCCAAAGCAAATTTCTCTCCAGGCGCGATAAATAGAACTGAGGTGCGACCGACAAAGCCAGAAGTCCGCACCAAATCCACTGGCCCAGCTAGAATCGGGAATTTAGAAGTGTTTGTCTGTTCGCTCTTGAGGATGACTTGACAGGATAATTCTGGCATCAAGACATACTCTACAGAGGCGGGAGAGTCGAAGGAGAAGATGGCAACGCGGTAAGGGCGACCATCTGAGGGAATCGTTGCTTTTGTCTGGCTGCGTAGGTTGCGAACTTCGCCGCCGTCATCAACACCGGGTAAATCAACTGTGGCGGGGGTGGTGTCGGTTCCGAGTCCGGCTGTCTGAACTTGTTGATCTCTCGCTTGAATGATTATCTGCTGAGATTTTTCTTGAACATTTAAAGGGTCATCTGTTAGCAGTGGTGGTTCAGTTCCCAAGGATGCGCGAGCGGTAGAAAAGACTAAATCTACGTCTTTCCAATCTTCGCCAGTGCGTTGCCAGACGCAGCCATCGAAGCGGAAAGAGAGACTCGGCTTTTCGTCAAGGAGAAGGCGTGCTTGGTGCCAGGGTCGCCACATGGCATTGGGAACTACGTAGTCGAAAACGATCGCATACTCTCCCGCTTGGCGAATCATTAAGTCGGCTTCGATGTTGGCAACATAGACCATATCGGAACGCGATAAGGCTTCTGCTTTGGCAATTAAGTCGTGAATTTGCTGGTGTAGTTGTTCTTGAGTGTGATAGCTGCTTAAGATTTCCGATCGGAAATCTCGCAATTGTTTAAATAAAGTAGAAATTTGCTCTCGCCAGGATTTAGGGTCAATTTGTCCCCAAATCGCATCCACGGGGAGTTCCTGCAAACCTTTAGCAAGGATGGTGTTTACTCGCTCGAAGCACGATTCGAGGTGCTGGCGGTCTTCGCTGATATTGTTGAAGGAGTTAAGTAGCGATCGCAGTTCTGCTTGTAGAGACGCGAAATTTTGCATCTCTACATTGGCTAGTCGATCTGTTTCCTTAACCAACATCTGGCGGCGAACGCGAACATCGTCAATCCGTGCCTCTGGATATTCCTCACAAAACTCTGCCCGAAGAGATTTATCTGAAAGAACTGGGGCAACTTTCTGGACTTGAATTCTCCACAGTCCTTGGGTTAAATTAATTTTGCCAATTCGTCGCACCTGTGCCCTATCTTCTAAGAGTGTTACTACACAAACAGGTGCATCGAGCGTTAATTCTTGAATGACTTCTGGCGACTTTTGAATTGCTTGCATAATTTATCACTTCCTCATATCAAATTTATTTAAATCGTCATTGTTTGGAACCTCACCCCTATCCCCTCTCCGTTAACGGAGAGGGGAACCGGAGCCGCAGGCGATCGCGGGAAGAGTTTCTGAGGGAATGCTAAAGCAAATGCTGAATAATCAACCGGATTTGATGACATCATTTGAAACCTCATCCCTAACCCCTCTCCGTTGACGGAGAGGGAAACCGGAGCCATCGGCGATGGCGGGGAGAGGTTCTTTGCAAATGCTGAATAATCAACCGGATTTAATATCATTTAGCTTTTGCATTTAAGTAGGAAGATTAGAATATTTACGCGGCAAATTTTCAACTATCAAGCTAATTGCTGTTGGTGCATCATTAACGATTGCAATAATCTGTTGATAATTACTAGGAGCCAATACTTCATACTGCCCCTTTCCTGTGGGTACAGCAGCAGGGCAATCATACCAAAAAGGAGGTTCCGTATATCTGCTGAAACCTAAACAATAATGACTGGTATACGGATAAAGTTGACTCAGCACTGAGTGTTTTCTAGCAGTTTGAATAAGATGAACTAAATCGTACACAGAACGGTGAGACTCAACCATGCGGATTCGGATGATAGGGGGCATTTGATTGTTTTCCCAAGTTTGCTCTGTGTATTGCCACCGCTGCTCGTGTTTTTGCAAAATTTCTTGCCACCGCTGTTCGAGTTCTTGCCATTTATTTTCAACATACTCATTCGTTGATATTTTTGTGGAAATAGGATTGGTTGATGCTTGAGAAGGCTTGCTGCTAGCACTAACGCTCAGTAGCAAGAGGCTGCAAACGGTGGCTGAGCCATACACAATAAACTCCCGCCGATTGTATTTTTCCACGGTACAACTTACTCTCTTTAGGCTATATATTTAGTAAGCCCAAATCTTCAATTAAAATTACGACTCCCGCCGATTTCCCCCAATCAATTCGCTGTCTACAAAAGTTTTAATGATGTAATCAACTGATAGGGTAGTTTTCTCTTTTGCGGGGACTTCGACTTGCCAGCGATAGCCGCCTTTGATGGGTGAGTTACGTTCTTGTTGTTCGTATTTTTCCCAAGGTGGCGAGACGCGATCGCAATGGATATCTACTTTGGCTCCTTCTTGGGGAATGGGGAGTCTTTCTCGTACTTCAATCTTGGCAACTCTTGGTAGATAGTTGTTAATATCGATTTTAATTTTGTGGCGCAGTTCGTTGAAGGAGACGATGGTTTCGCCGGAACGAACTTCTTCATAAACGGTGTTTCGAGCAACTTTGATGGCTTGTTCCACTCCTAGCCCTAATTCCATCTGTGCTTTTGGTGGAACTGTGGCAATATTTGTAGATAAGATGTACTCGCCATCGACATAGACATCCGCAGGGCCAGTGAGTAGCGGTGCTTGTAGGGGGTTGCGGAGTTGGGCAATTCGGAAGACGTTGGTATCTTCGCGGGGAACGACGATGTAGCGCAAATCTACATCTGTACTGTTGCTAGTTAGGGCGACGGAGTGAAATTGCGCGTCTGAGGGGACATCAATTCGTCCATCAGCGCTATAGGCATAGTCGAAGGAACCTGCAACGTCTCTCACATGGATACCACCGGGAGGAAACATCATCCACAGGCATTTTTGGGCGTTATCAAAAGCCTGTTGCACGACCTGCATGATATTAAACGTAACCGTAACTTTCTGACGTTGAAGGATTTCTAAATATATTTCCTGCTGTTGTTCTATCGACAATTTACCGCGCTTTGCTCGGTCATCTGCTGCGCCCATTCGCATGAGACCGTATGCAAGTAAATCGGTTACAGAATTCTCATCTGTAGTATCCTCCAGGTTCTGCCTCCTTCGACGCTGGAGAAATTCTGGTGCTGCTGGTGGGGCAGCTGCCGCCCGTTTCAGTGCTTTGTGAGCCGCTAGTCGGTCTCCTAGGGAAGGGGATTCTACTTGCGGTGCCAGTGATTCCTCTATATAGTCTGCACAAGGCCCTGCTGCTGGCATAGCCATCCCATAACTAGCGTACATTTCAGAGCGATCCTGCGCCGTCAGATCGGGTAAGGGTGGAACTGAAGGAGCATCGCATAAGAAATTCGCGATCGCATTTTCCTCCGATACAGCAGCTAAAGCTGTCGGTTTCTGGCTATCGTAGTCCTCAAAAAGAATCTCTGCACCAATTGGGGGACGACGCCACCCTGATTTTCTGATCGCTGGTTGCACTCGTCCTAGCCGCAAGGAGGGCAATTCCGGTAACGCACACCAACTCATCGGTTCGGCTGTAGAAAGTTCCAATCTTACCCCTGACCAATCTTCACCTGTGCGCTGACAAATCAACGCCCTGACGGCAATGCTGGCAGTAGATTCCGCACTATTTAGGCGGCAAACATAGGTGGGTGTCCAACGCGCACCGGGGACGAAATACTCGATAACTAAGCGTGAAAAACCTAACCCGTCTTCCCCCGTTTCTACAAGGGAAGGAGGAGAATTTTGCCCTTCTCCTGGTAGAAAAGGGGTAGTGGAAGTAAACTCTTCGTAACTCAAACGGACAATGACCGTCTTGCGAAGCTCATTAGGTCTAGCATTTCTGGCGGTGGAAGCGATCGCCTGCTTTTGTTGCAAATCAGCAAGAGATTCCTGCGCTAGACGCAATTTTTCCAAATTTTCCCGCTTTTCCTGGATTCGGGCGCGGATTTGTTCGTCGCTGAAGTTTGCCAAAGCAAGTCTAGCGTTCATTGGCGAAGGCGGCGGTGCTGTCCCAGGTTGAGCGTTGGGGCGATCGGGTACTTTTAGATTACTGAGGACGCCAATTTCTTTTTCGATGAGAGCGATCGCGTCCTGAATGCGTTTTACCTCAGCCGTCGCTGCACGCAATTCCTCCTCCGGGGGTGGGTTCTGTGTCTCTTGCGGCGGGGGAACGGCTAAACCAATGCGAACATCTGAGGCAATCGGGGACGGGTTTTGCGTCTCTACAGATTCAACCCTCACTCGGACACTGCTATCATCTAGCGCCAAAGGCAATCCCGGTATCTCAACGTGTTCGGGCAGTTCCCCAACGTTCAGATGTAACTCAGCAATCCGAGTCACGGTGGCACCGGCAGCGTAGACTTTAACTGTGTCAATCCGAGAAGCCAGTTCTTGCATTGCCATGATATTTGTGCTGAGTTACTGCCTATAGATCCAGTAAGGCACAGGGGAAGAAGCGATCGCAAGTAACTCTATGAAAAATTTAAAAATAAAAGATAGACTTTAAACTTTTTAATTTTGCAGTTTTAACTTTCCGCTGTTGCCAAAGGGAAGGTAAACCAGAAAGTAGAGCCGCGATTCGGGCGACTTGTCACTCCAATTTCTCCGCCGTGAGCGGTAATAATTTGCCGACAGAGATACAATTTTAACCCGATGTTAGTCGAGCAGCGAGCTTGAGGATCGCGGACGAAGAGATTGAATAAGCGATCGCACTCAAGCTGACTCATTCCTCTACCATTATCCTCAATGGTAAAGCGAATCATCTGCTTATCAACTTTAGCTTTTAGAGTCAATTTCAATCCAGGCGGATTTTGTTTTAAAGCATAGGTGAATAGGTTTTCAAAAACCCGCTGACTCTGATACGGATCGACCATGACTAACGGTAAATTTGCCGCCATCATATTTTTGATAGTTGCTTGATTTTCCGCCAGCATGGGTTGCAAGTCTCGGAGAATCGCCGGAACCAATGTATTTAATTGAAGTAACTCTCGCTGAAGAACAATCCCTCTATTTTCGTTAGTATTGGTTTCGATTAATGATTTAATCATGCTCAGATGGCGTTCGTTGCCTTGGATCATTCGCTCTACAAGAGAGCGAGGAATGGTCACTTTTTCTTCTGGCGAACCGAGCAGATTATTTAACACCATGATAGTGCCCTGAACCGAGGTGCGGAGATCGTGAGAAACTGTATGTAAAACAACGTCTTTAATCCGGTTCAGCTCTTGCAGTTCTTGCATTTTCTGCTGTAGCTGAGCGGTACGTTCTTCTACTTGGCGTTCTAGATTAGCATTCAGCATTTGTACTTGTTGGAAGAGAGAAGATTGCTGAATTGCGATCGCTACCTGTACTCCCAGTTGATCGAGCAAGTCAATTTCATACTGCTGCCACTCCCGTGGTGCAGAGCATTGATTGGCAATTAAGATGCCATAAAGTTTGTCTCCTAGCATGATTGGGACACCGATGCCAGCTTTGACTTGATATCGATTGTGGTATTCAGCGATAAATGCAGATTTTTCTACTTTTGTTGTATCGTTGACAACTCGGATGCGAGCGAGTTCAAATATTTGTTGAACTTCTTTGTAAGCAACGTTCTCCGTAACCCAACCTAAAATTGACGGAAAATTAGGATCTACTGACTCTGCAACGGTTGTACCTTGCCCCTTTTCATCAAAGTAACTAATAAACACGCGATCCGCGTGCAAAAACTGCCTAACTTCTTCAACTGTGGTGTTGAGAATTTCATTCAAATCGAGCGAGCGCCTAATCCGCAAGGCAATCTCGTAGAGCAAGCGATCGCGTTCTGCGGTGGCGCGAGCCAAAGCTTCAGCAGCTTTGTTCTCAGTAATATCGCTCCTTACAGAAACTAAGCATGATTCGCCATTAATGTTGACAATTTCTGCTGAAAATAAATAGATTCCTACCTCGCCAGACTTCTTGCGAAACTCAAATTCCTGGTTGTGAATCGCTCCCTGTTCCCGCAACATCTGTTGCATCCTCATGCGATCTTCTGGATTCACCCAGGCATTGATTTCAAGTGAGGTACAACCAATAACTTCTTCTTTTTTATAATTACTAAGGCGGAGATAGCTATCATTGACATCAATATAACGCCCCTCATTGAGGGTTGTAATACTCATAGCATCAGGGCTATAACGAAACGCTATAGAAAACTTTTCTTCCGAAAGCAAGAGTGCCTCTTCGCGAGTCTTGCGCTCGGTAATATCTATCAGTAAACCATTCCAATAAATGTCATTATTTCCTTGCAAAATAGGTCGAGCCGCAGTTTGCATCCACTTGAGGTTGCCCGATTTGGTAATCACACGACCTTCCCATATCCAAGGTTGAAGATTCGCTGCCGAAATAACTAATGATTGTTCATAAGCTTCCCGATCGTCTGGATGGATCAGTTTCCATAGCAGAGGTGGGTCTGTATAAGCTGAATAAGATGCTAATTCTAAGAATTCTTGGCAACCGGAATGGGCAAATAGTAACCAGCGAGAATCATCACAATTGAGAAGCTGAAAAATAATTCCCAGCTTATTTGCTGCCACTTTTTCAAGTGTTGAGTCACTTTGTGCCAGGGAAATTTCTGCGGGTAAAAGATTTTCCCAGGAATGGGTGACAGTTGGGAACTGAAAATCTGAATCGACTTGTGTTTGAGTTTGGCTGACTATTTCTTCAACACTTTCTTCCTCCAAATTCAGGAGCAGCTTTAACTGTTCAAAAGCTGCTTCATCTCGACAGCAAGCCCGTAAAGCTTGTAAATAATTTAAATCAGAAACCATGTCCTTCCTAGATATGGGATGACACTGAAAAACTGATTGATGAGCAGCACGTGATTGAGTTCTCTGAGCCAAGAATTTCTTTTTCAACATTGCACTCACCCTTCATTTTCAGTATTATTCAGTCTTATTCCAAGTTACAATAAGCACTGGCGATCGCCTTCGTGCAGGTGACTCACCCGATTGGGTGATTTTTAGCGATCGGTCATTAGTCAGTGGTAACGCAATAATGACGATGAACTAACCAGCTTTTTCTGCCTCTGGTGAGGTTGCTAAAGGTAATGTGAACCAGAAAGTTGCTCCAGTTCTGGGGGCGCTAATGGCACCAATTTGTCCCCCATGAGCGGTGATGATTTGCCGACAAAGATATAACCCTAGACCGATGCCAGCAGAACGGGCGCGGTTTCCTCGAACATAACGATCGAAAAGACGATCGCACGCTTCTGGAGTCATCCCGATCCCGTTATCAGCAACGGTGCAATGAATCATCTCTTCTTCTATGGTGGCTTCCAAGGTGATGCGAAGTCCGGGTGGGTTATGGTTCAGAGCATTAGTCAGCAGATTTTCAAAAACTCGTCTTAGCTGCAATGGATCGGCTGTCACGCCCGGTAAATCGTCGGGAACTCGATTTATCAGCGACGCTTGATGTTTTGATAGCAGCGGTTCTAAGTCTTCTGCGATCGCTTGAATCAACGTACTCAATTCTACAAACTCATATTGGAGGACAACGCCGCGAACTTCGCTGGAATGCGCTTCGAGGAGAGAGTTGATTAAACCCAGTTGGCGATCGCTACTCTGGATCATCCGCTCTAAAATTGAGCGAGGAATGGGAATCGTGTCTCCTGGCTTATTCAACAAGTTATTCACTACCAAGGACATTCCCATAATCGGGGTGCGAAGATCGTGAGAAACTGCATGAAGAAACTCATCTTTGAGTTCGTTCAGCTCTTTGAGTTCCTCCATTTTTTGAATGAGTTGGGCAGTGCGCGTCTCAACTTGACGTTCCAAACTAGCATTGAGATCCTGTACTTGTTGATAGAGTTTTGCTTGCTGAATGGCGATTGTCACTTGAGTTGACAGCGATGAAAGCAAATCAATTTCCAATTGTTTCCAGTCACGCGGGGTTGTACATTGATCGACCATCAAGATTCCCCACGGCTCGTCATTCAGAAGAATCGGTACAGCCAGATAAGCTTTGATATGATAATTGGAAAAATCTTGAGAAATGGCTGAAGAAAGCTCTATTTGAGAAGTATCTTTGACAACGTGGATAGTTTTATTCTCAAACATCGCTCTGATTTGTTGCATATGTTCTTCATCTGTGGGACTCCATCCCAAAACAGGTCGCCAAGGGGGAGCGACCGATTCCGCAACCACCTCAAAATTGCTATAAATACGACTGATAAAAACCCGATCTGCTAACAGAAAATTTCGGACTTCTATCACAGTAGTATCTAGAATTTGCTGAATATCGAGTGATTGTCGAATCCGGAGTGCCATCGCGCCCGACAAGCGATCGCGCTCCGCCGAGAGTAACAGCGCCTCTTCTGCACGCTGGCGCTCGGTAATATCAATTCCTAACCCAAAGAAAAAGTCAAGTTCCCCATTTTCTTTCGCAACCGACTTTCCGTGCCATTCTACTAGCAGTTTTTCGCCTTGTTTGGTAAGCACGTAGTTGTGCCTTTGAGGCAGTTGCTGTAGTTGGATGACATGCTCAAAGACTTCAGAAACGATTGCGCGATCGCTTTGGGGAATAAAAGTTGAAAGATAATCAGTTCCTAAAACCTCCTCAAAGGTATAACCAAGAGCGTGAAGCATTGCGTCATTCATCATCCTGACGGTGCCATCCGGATTGATAGCCACAAAAAAAGCTGGAGAAGTTTGGACAATCGTGGTGTTAAAGTCTCTTTCTTGGCGTAGTTTCTCCTCTGCTTGCTTCCAATCGGTAATGTCTTGCGTCATCACCATTGCCGCAAAAATTTCTCCGCCCTCATTTTTGACGGGAAGTGCGTGCAAAAGATAGATCCTGGAAGCAGCGCGATCGCTATCAGACGAATTATTGTAAGGAACTTCAATAACAGTGCCTTTTCCTGCCAGCGCCGCCCGATAAGTCGGCTCTAACAATTCACAAGTTTCACGAGGTAATGTCTCCCAAAGCATCTTTCCTTCTAACAACTCTTTAGAAAGACCAATCGCAGCTAATCCTGCACCTTCAGCAATCGTGTAACGGAGGTCTTGATCGAATAAGAAAACTGCGCCGTTCGGAAAGTTTCTTGCAAGCGTGCGGTATAGTTCCTCACTTCGCGTCAGAGCCTCTTCCGCTCGTTTTCGTTCGGTGATATCTATCCCAATACTGATAATGTAATTAACTGAGCTATCCGCATCGACGAGAACCGTATTCGACCAAGCAATCGGTCTTCGGCTTCCATCTTTCGTTACCCAGTAGTTTTCATTAGTCTTAGGAAATTCCCCTGATTGAAGAGCTTTAAAGATAGTTTTGACGGGTTCCAATTCCTCCGGAATTATAAATAAATCCCAGAAATATTTGTTCTTGACTTCTTCAAATGAATATTGAGTTGTTTTCTCGCAAGCTCGATTAAAACGGATGATTCGTCCTTGGCAATCGAGAACTACCACTAAAGCACCAGCCGTATCAAGGATTGCAGAAACAAAATTTCGCTCCTTCCTCAAATCTTTAATGAGTCCCCGCAATTGAGACGTCATTTCATTAAAAGTGGTCGCTAATACCCCCAATTCATTGCCTTGTCTAACTGTGACTTCCGTATCTAGATTTCCCCCACTAATTTGGGCTGCTGCTTTTGTTAAACGCTGCAAAGGTAATACAATTTGCCGGGAGAAGAACCAACCCAGCTCAATTGCCACTAGCATCGCCACGCTCAATGCTATCCCCATCACCAAAAGCATTTTTCGCACCGGAGCGTAGGCTTCAACGGTGGGTAGTTCTACCACCACCTTCCAGCGCCCAGTACGGATGGTAGAAATGGCTCCCACTACCTCAACACCTCGCAAACCTTGATAAGTAGTCAGCCGTTTTGCACCATTTAATTTAGTTAATTTTTGGATGAATGGGTAGTCTGAGAGGTCTTTCAGATTAAAATTTTCAGGAGATTTTCCTTTCTCAGCAATTAAATAATTGCGATTATCGATCGCATAAGCATAACCCGTCTTCCCTACTTTGGTGTGAGAGAGAACATTCCAGAGAAACTTTAAATTGATCCAAGCCATTAAAACGCCATTAATTTCATCCTGTTGATTGCGAATGGGCACAGCTAAGATGACCGTCTGCAAGTGAGTCTTAGGGTCAATTCTAACGGGGCTGACAAAATCTTCCTGTTGTCTAAAAGCTTGTAAAAATGATGTAGAAGCTTCTTCTTGATAGAAAATTGCTTTACCATAAGGCGAAGAGGAAGAAACAATGTTACCCTTATCATTAAAAATTGCCACTGTTTCATAAGCACTATTGTGGCGGGTTAACGCTTCCAGAAATCTATCTTGAATCTCAGGCGAAAGATCGGTCAATCCTTGCACTCTCGCTAAATAGCTTAGTTTCCGCTGCAAGTCATCCAAGTAAGCATTGATTTCCCCAGCAGCCGCATGACTACGCTCTTGTTGGACAATTTCTACTTGTTGCAATTGAGCTTGAAAGCTTAGATAGATTAAAATTCCAGAAGTGAGCAATAGTGTTGAAACGACTAGCAAGACCAGGCCGTATCTCAGCTGATTTGCAATTGAAGAAAGCCAAGATAAAGGTAAATTTATACCTGTATTAGCTTGATGCGAAGCACTGTTGCGATTTCTTTTGTTCATCGTGCCTCCTAGCTCAGAAAGTTGCACCCGCTGATTCGCAATTGTTTAAAGCCCCTACAGAAGCGATGTAAATTGCCTCTAGGGTGAAACATCTATTTTGCCAGTGACGATCTCTTGCTTAACAGAAGCGACGAAAGCTTCTTGCTCTGGAGTTAACGAGCCGTAAAAAGGAGCTAAATCTTGGACTTCCTCTAGCAGCCCAAACTTGTATTGCTTGCCTTCCCATCGCCCCTGTTGTACCAAAGTTGCTCCCTCCAGCATTAACATAGGCACCTGCTGGATAACGCTGGTAACAATCGTCTTTGGAGCCAGTTTGTGCTGATTTTCAATCTCATTGGTGGCATGTCTCCAGCTGATAACGTAAACGCCCTTACTTTGGGCAGCTACTTTAATAACACCTATATTGGCTCTATCGGCATCAACGACTAAAACGTCAGTTCCCGCTGCTACTTGCTCTTGGGCAATTTTTCTAGCTTTGTCTGCATCTGACCAACTGTTAAGCCACTTGATAGAAACTGTACTGTCCAGTTTCGTTGCCCGGACACCCCGTTTAAATAAGATAGCCTCTTCTTCCATCACTGGATATGCTTGACCGCCAATAAAGGCAACTTTTTTAGTTTTGGTTTTGAGTCCGGCAACGACCCCAGTTAGATAACCCACTTCCCCACTCCGAAATGCCAAAGCACCCACGTTTTTATTGTTACCGGCATAACTGCTCATGAGGGCAAATTTAGTGCGGGGAAAATCTTTGGCAACTGTTTCGGCGGCGTCGCGATATTCATCACCATGACTGATGAGGAAATCAAAACTTTTTTGGGCATATTGACGAAAAAGTTTCTCACCATCAGCTTCAGGAACGCTAGCACTATAAGCCACCTCAGCCCCAAGTTCTTTTTCAATTAATTTCAGCCCTTCGTAACCTGATTGATTCCAACCTTTGTCATTTATAGGGCCAGGAAAAAGCATCGCTACTTTAAAAGTCCCGGCTTTTCCAGCCTCAGGTGTAGGTGTAATCTTGCTTCCGGTTGCACCGCAGGCCACCAAAAACAAAGTTAAAACTAGGCAAATAGTTTTCTTGCTCATGGATAGTGGGTAGTGGATCGTGGGTGGTGGGTAGTTGGTAAGAACGATCGCTGATTACCTACTACCTCTTGACTAAGGACTCAGGACTACTAAGACACTAAAATAATTTTGCTTCTAGATTCTATCTACTTTCACTTAATTGGTCTACCTGGGGACAGCAGGCAATATCCTCTCTAAAAAGCGTTCATTATATTTGCGTTTTTTTTTATTGATAAATATAAAAAAAATATTTTATGGGGAACAAGATGAGTATTATTGCAGCTATTGATAATATTTCCCCACAGGTTGTTGCCCCAATTTTATTTTCAGCTAACTTATACTAATACTATTTAACTTTTGTGATGCTAAACTTCAGATACTTCCAAGCTAAGCTCAAAGAAGTGCAACTCGCTATCAGCCTCTGCTGAACCTAAGAGAATCGATGGAAGTAATGTGGGTGTTGGTGTTTCCGCGGGCATAACGAATGGGTGAGTTTAAGTTTTCAACTTGCACCTAGTGTTAAATTTATTCTTTTTTGTAATATTAATATCGATAAAATACCGGCTATATTCCAAGCATCATCTCCTCCTCTATGGTGAGTTCCTTCAAGGGGAAGATTCAGTAATTCTAATGCCATATCCATGCCAATTTCATTTGGCATGGCATGAATAATCCCAAAAAGAGTTTTGATATTTATATGTCGGTTTCCGAAAGGATAACTGATATGGCGAGATTGGCATTGTTTTTCAAATTGTTTTCGGTCGTAGTCGCCGTAGCTTGCCCAAACTCTATCTTTTGATAAATATTTTTTCTTTAAAATTGAACAGGCTGATTCAAAAGAAATTCCTAGATTAACTTGTGCTTGAGTTAATGTGGTTAGATTGGTGCAAAATTGACTAACTTGGGAACGTTCGGGTTTCACGAGGATACTTTCTTTTTCCAAGCGATCTCCCGTAGCGATATCAATTGGACAAATCCCAATTTCGATGATTTCGTTTTCTTGCCCAGCGGGTGGATTTCCTTGCCAGCAAGTTGATTCAATATCAACCACAAGGATTTGGTCTAATTTCTTAGCCATTTTGGGGTGACTTCTTGTTTGGTGTGGACACCCCGTAGAGGTGCCTCTACGGGGTATTGGGAATTTGAAATAATTAGTCAGTTAATTCGGTGCGAAGTTGATTGACAACTCGGCTTAAGGCTACTGAATGGGAGGCTTTGAAAAGGATGCGATCGCCTTCTTGCACCATTTCTTTCAAACGCTCTACCACAGCCTGATGCGTCGAAAAGCACTCAGCAGGTAAAGGGGCAGCACCCAGAGCGATCGCTTCGGCTTCTTTGTCATCTACCAACACCAGCAAAGCGTCTAGATTCAACCGCCGCGCCGCTTCTCCAACTGCAAAGTGGAATTGGGGCGATCGCTCTCCCAATTCCTTCATCGTCCCCAGAACCGCAATATGCCTTTTTCCTGGCGTTTGTGCCAACAATTGCAGTGCCGCCAGCATTGACTCTAGCCCAGCATTGTAGGTTTCATCCAAAATGGCAACATCGTTGGGCAAATCGTAGCGCTGCGCCCTCCCAGATGGGAGATTTACCGACAAACCGGCGGTTAACGATTTCCAGTCAACCTGGAGAACTTTAGCTACTGCCAAGGCTGCCAGAAAATTAGATGCATTATGACGCCCCGGTAGCGGTAACGGCAGATGCACCCCTTCGACGCACAATGTCTCGTTATCAATCAATTCCCCGCGTAAATCTCCCCCTTCCAAGCCGTAGGTAATGGTTTGCCCTTGCCAAACTGTTGCCGCAGTTTCCATTAACAAGCGGTTGTCGTGATTCAGAACAGCGATGCTATTGGAAGGCATTTCCGCGAGTAATTCGCATTTCGCTTGGGCGATCGCTTCCTCCGAACCCAACCGCCCGATATGCGCGGTTCCCACATTCGTAATTACCGCTACAGAAGGTTGTGCAATTTGTGTTAATAGGGCAATTTCACCCCTAGCACGCATTGCCATTTCAATAACAGCATAGTTATGCATTGGTGAAAGTTCTAATAGTGTTTTGGGAACACCAATTTCGTTGTTGTAGTTAGCCTGAGTTTTAAGAATGTCGCCCTTTGTTGACAAAACTGCTGCAATTAATTCTTTGGTAGTGGTTTTACCTACCGAGCCAGTTATACCGATTACAGGGATATCGAACTGCAAGCGCCACCAATGAGCGATCATCTGATATGCTTTCAAGGTGTCTTCTAGGCACAAATGTGGAAGAGATCCCGACAATGGGTGGTCAGTAATGGCTGCGATCGCTCCTTTTTCTAGAGCCGTTTCCACAAACTCATGCCCGTCAAACTTGTCTCCCCGTAGTGCCACAAAAATTTCCCCCGGCTTCAGACTACGGGT
Organism: Trichocoleus sp. ST-U1; assembly: GCF_039961835.1. Lineage (NCBI taxonomy): Bacteria > Bacillati > Cyanobacteriota > Cyanophyceae > Leptolyngbyales > Trichocoleusaceae > Trichocoleus > Trichocoleus sp. ST-U1. The sequence goes on along the minus strand of NZ_JAMPJZ010000036.1, from coordinate 25,841 downwards.
GTCAGTTGTAATTCCTGCAACATATCTTGCTAATTCGGCGTCAGATAGATTGATTGGTTTCGCCCCTATGATTTGGGCTATTTGAGAGAGGAGGACGTGACAAGGCATGAGGCTTATGTTCATTCAAGAAGATTCATCCTTATCATGCACTACGCAAAGCGTTAGAACAAAAGATGCATTTTGAGCAGTGATTTCCATCACATAATCCGCTATCTTGTCCCACTACTTTAGAGGTAGATGCGCGAAGTGAATAATTGATGCTCTGCGGCATCCGTATTTCTACTTCATCGAAACTTCACAATTTTGCCGCATATTTGCGGAACCATTTGAAGAATCAACCAAGATATGCTCTATTTGGGGTAATCTTTCTCCGATTATAGGAGTATAGAAAATAGCCCCCTTATCAGGGTGATATTTAGGGTGCATCGATTCAAGCGTCTACTACACGACAGTTGCAATAGAAATAAACCGAATCAACCGAACTGATATAAACTCAGCCCTAGCGTGCGTACGTAGGGGGGCATTGAAGTGACAACCTGGACAGACTGTTATCACCGACACACTAGCACTGAAGAGCAGCAGCTTTACGATCATTTGCTTTACTGGGTTCAACATGAATCACCCAGTCGGATGATCGAGCGATTTCGCCAGCTGTTCATGGATGGCGTGGGGTATTCAGAGCCAAAAATCTGGATGGCGCTGGAGAGAATTACGACTTCCAAGCAGGCTGAGCAGGAATTCCGGTTTATTCTTAATCGGTGCTGCCATATTCTGATCAATCGCTGGCAGATGCACCCCAATCTCCAAGCGTCCATCCCGGATTTGGTAGAAATATTCCAGACGCCTCCGGTCATGGGAACGGTTCGCTCTCGCGGAGCCAGACGTTTGCGGGAACTGGTAAGGATTTTCAACCAGACGGAGCAATATCTGACCCTGCGACGGCTAGCCCAGGTGATGAGTCAAGCCGCAGAGGCAGCTGGCAATGACTCTAAGCCTTTAGGAAGCTTAATTCGCCGGTATCCCTACCTATATGAACATTGCCTGTTGAGTGAAGACAGCTCTTACGAGCATCAGCAAACAGTTCGGCAAATTCAATCCCGAATTCAGCGGGGATTTGAAGTCGATTTGTCTCAGTACGTGACTTACCAAGTACGGCGTGCCCAAGTGTCGCGTCAGACTTGCCCCAGTCAACGCGAACGAATTATCCAGCCGGTGACGAATCCAACGTTATTGAGCGATCGCGAACTGGGTGTTGCTCTCAAACAATTTTACGGCAAAGTAGAAGGCTCCCACACCTACCGGGATTTATCACAGCGCTTCCTCACCCACACTAGCCAAACACCTTCCTACAGAGCTTTTAAATGGGATTTATACGAATATCTGACCGCTTCCATTGACCCAGAATTTGGTAAACGTCAGTTTAACGAGCGCTTGTATGCCCAGCTAAAAAACACTCTCCCGAATAGCGATTCCCAAAGACCTAGCGAATTCTTGATTGTCCGAACTTGTAGTCAATTGTTGAACTTTTTAGTGGTAGAAAGTCCGCAGCGACCGAATCACTATGTCTTCGTCGATCTGATTACGAATTTGGGGGCGACATTCACAACCGGCTTGCTTTTGAAAATAGTGCTGCTGTGCCGCAAGGTCAAGCCCTACTTGGAAAAGCGATTTTCAATTCTTTTTAACCACTACGAGTCTTATGCCAGAGATGGTGTGCCGTGGTTAATCAAATCTCTGGAAAATCTGAATGTAGCTTTAAGCCTACACTTTGGGGATGCTGATGTTTCCTGCTTGAGCCAAATATTATGAGCTAAATATTATCAGGAATTGCCGCTGATTGCCCCAACGAAGGCAAGAGGCATTATTTTTTACTTTTCTAGTTTTTCCAATTACCACTACATTTCATCTGTCTATTGCCCCGAATTCAGCAGGGGTTCAGGAAAGCTGATGTGTAGCCTCACAAAAGTGAAATGGTAACAGTTAGCTCAAATACAATCCCTAACCCCCTAAGCCTCCTTCCCTTAGTGGAGGAATTGAGGGGGTTCGCGGGGGCGCAAGGAGGGTACACAGACGAAGAAATCCGACTTCTGCTGCTGGTGAAAAACAGTTTTCCCCTGATTTTGTACGCCTGCTTAATGAAAAGTTAGGAACGGTTCGATGCAGAAAATAAATTTTATGCTAGAATCTTGCTCGTGAATCAGAATCGGATGTAAGCTTTGTTACTCGCGCAGCAAGTTTATCTCTACTGTGTGGGCAAATAGCTCTCCGAAACTGGAGCTTGAAAATATTGAATGGTGGAGATATTTCCGTGTCGATATATGTAGGAAACCTATCCTACGAAGTTACGCAAGACGATCTCACATCTGTCTTTACAGAGTACGGAACCGTTAAACGAGTTCAGCTGCCTACAGATCGAGAAACGGGGCGGATGCGTGGCTTTGGATTTGTAGAAATGGGAACGGATGCTGAAGAGGAAGCTGCAATTGAAGCCCTCGATGGAGCAGAGTGGATGGGTCGCACCCTGAAAGTAAATAAAGCCAAACCCCGTGAAGATAGGGGTGGGAGTCGCAGTCCAGGAAGCCGGAGCGGTCAAGGAGGAGGAGGAAATTTCTCTTCCCGGCGCTATTGAGCTAGTGGCTTAATCATGTCAACTTGAGATTGGAATAACAGCAAAGATCGATTGCCTGTAATTCTCTGCTTGATTTCGGTTAGGGACTAGCAGTGTTAGTTGGTCAAAATTGAGTAAAAATGCGCCCAGCATCTTACGACTACACCAGACCAGGTTAGTCGTAAGATGCTGGGTGGCGCATGGTACAATCAATGCTTAGGGTAGCTTAAGTGTGCTGCTCGCCCGTCGTTTGGCTGGAGTCATCTCAGGTACTCAGAGCGACTGAATAAGGTAGGGCTGCTCCTGGAAGTTCGAGACTGAGTACGTTGGTAGGCTAATCGCACTCGTCGGGAAAAACAATAAGCAAAAAGCTTTGTACAGAAGCGATATTGGGTCTGTACAACTCCAGTACGCAAATGGTCTGGAGGTGAGTAGGGCACTAGAGACTCGGCAGCCAAGTCTTTACCCGAAACACACCGAAAACGGCAGTAGGGACATGGTCATAACCCTTGCCCCTGCTCCAATCGCAGGAGGAATGAACGAAAGCTGCGATCGCTCAAGCGAAGCCATCGATCGTGGATTAAGTTCACACCCGAAAAGCAACTTAATCACCTATACAGAGGAATCATCAAGAATGACCCAAGTGGTTTTAGGCGAAAATGAGGGAATAGAATCAGCTTTGCGCCGCTTCAAACGGCAAGTATCCAAGGCTGGAATCTTAGCAGATTTTAGATATCGGCGGCATTTTGAAACTCCCATAGAAAAGCGCAAGCGCAAGGCAACTGCTGCCCGCCGCAAAAAAAGACGTTTTGGGTAACAAAAGTGAGTTGCCCTGGCGTGCTACCACTACAGCATCAGCTAGGGCGCTTCTTTAGATTCTTTATTTGCCATAACACTACGGCTATTGTAAAGACTCATAGATTTCTCAACTCCTTGTTTGAGGCTCAACTCCACCGCCTCAACCACGAGTTGCATGACATCAGACAAAGCTTTACTTTCATCAGGGGAAAACCGACCCAAGACGTGGGAAACCGTGTCCTGTTCTACTTTGGTTTTACCGATGCCAATCCGCAATCGAGGGAAATTTTGAGTACCGAGATGAGCGATCGCAGACTTCATTCCATTATGTCCCCCAGCCGAACCAGAAAGACGCAAGCGAATCTTTCCCAGGGGCAAATCCATATCGTCATAAATTACTAGGACAGACTCTGGCGGCAATTTATACCAATCCGTCACCGCGCGAATTGCCTGTCCGGAGAGATTCATATAGGTAAGGGGTTTGAGTAACCGCACCTTGTCTCCGTGTAATCCGCGTCCCTCCCCAAACTCCCCCTGGAACTTGCGATTTTCACTCTTGGAAATTTGCCAGGAACGCGCTAAGGCATCAATCACTTCAAACCCGATATTGTGTCGCGTCTTCTCGTACTTGGGTTCTGGATTCCCCAGACCAACGATTAGCTGGGGAATCACTAGAGTAGAGGTTGCTTTTCCGTTGTCAGTGGTCATTTTTTGATTGTCCATTATCAATTGTCGATGATTAGTAACCACTAACCTGGGTCAAGCGAATTCAGAAGCGATCGCTAACTTCGTCAGATTACTTGTTGAGCCTCTTCTTGGGGAACAGAAGCCATGAGTTTTTCTTGGTCTCGCTTGCGCTTTTTCGCATAAAGCTGAATGGTCGCTGCCATCGTCACAATCAGCCCAACAACGAGCCAAGTGGTAATGTCTGTAGGCAGGCTATTCTTAAACACAGCCAGCAAAACAATCACCACTAAAAGTAACGTCGGCGCTTCATTCAAAGCGCGTAACTGCTGACTATTCCAGGTGCATCGGTCTTCGGCTAACTGTTTGATGAGACGACCACAGTAATGATGGTAGCCAATCAAAGCAGTCACCAGACCGAGTTTGATATGCAACCAACTCTCTCGTAGCACTTCAGTCTCAGTACTTACCAGACCAATTGCCATCGCTACCGTGACAATCATGCCCGGTGTCGTGATGATGCTGTAAAGGCGTTTTTCCATAATCTGATACTGATTCTTCAGAATCGTTTGGGCAGGTTCTGGCTGTTCCGACGCCTCTACGTGATAAATAAATAAACGTACTAGGTAGAACAAGCCTGCAAACCAAACCACAAAGCCGACAATGTGAAAAGCCTTAAACCAGAAATAAGCCATCAATCGTGTCCTCTACAGTCAAACTCTGTAAAATCAACAAGTTTTTGCAAGGGTAGCAGAGCAATTTTTCAAACTGAGTGCTGGAAGAGAGTTTCCAGATAGACCCGTGCTGCTTTGCGATAACTGTGCGAAGCTTCTGGGGTGCTGCCATTACCATTTTGCAGCAAGAACAGCGACAGCGCTGCGGCAAATACCCGGTCTTGATCCCAATCGGGATGAGTTTCCAGGTAATCTTTGAGAGATTCGTGTAGGTCTTCGGGAATTTCTGCCAAGATACTGATATTTGTGTTCATAGAATTCCTTTGCGTTGTCTATGGGTAAGGGCGCAACAGCCCCATGCCCTTACAAGGGTCAGTCTTGCAGTTGCCAATCACACTGACCGTCGCATCATTGTCTGCTGAGAGGGGGTAGGGTTGTCAATGCTGCGAAATATTACAGGCCGGGGTATGTCTAAAAAATATTCACGAGTTAATCAGCTTTGTAGGCGGATTTTTGTTACTTATCTTTACAAAAACTCGGTTGCTCTCGGCTGAGTTACTGTCTTTTAGAAAAATCCCCAATAGAACAGCAAAACCCGATCCGAGTGTTCAACCCTGTGGAAAAGGTCAGAGAACCTGTGGAAAAAGTTGAACGCCTTTGTGGAAAGGCTGGGGAATGGGTGGGGAAAAGTTGGGTGAAAGATAAGAATTGCAAAGTGCTAATCGAAGGACGGCTGATACTCAGTCGAGGGTTGAAATGTTGATACTTTAAAACGTTGGTCGGTTAAAATTTAACGTTTTAATCCGATCCAACATTTCAACCTTAAATGGCTATCCTACGGAATCAGGCGGCTGAAGGAGCTGGAACTGAGAGGGAATGTCCCAAAGCAGCGAAAACTTGGCGTTGCTCAAACAGGGTAACGAGGTCGCTGTTGATTTTGTTTTGGGCGGCTTCTGCTTTGAGGATTTTCAGGGCAGTTTCTACGGGCAAGCGGCGCTTATAGGGGCGATCGCTTGCTGTAAGAGCATCATAAATATCCGCAATTGTCAATATCTGAGACTGAATTGGAATCGCTTCCTGTTTCAAGCCTTGAGGGTAGCCACTCCCGTCGAGTTTTTCGTGATGCCCTGCGGCGATCGCGGGAACATCTTTGAGGTGTTTCGTCCAGGGTATCCGGTTGAGAAACTCAAAAGTGTGCGTGACGTGCGCTTGGATGATTAAACGCTCTTCGGTTGTCAGGTTGCCTTGTGGCACCATTAGCTGAGCAATCTCTGTCGGTGAGAGGAGAGGCTTGATCTGTCCATCCACATCTTGATAAGTGTAAGCAGACAGCTCTTGGAGCCGTTCTGGAAGCTCTTGGGCGAGAATGTGGGGTTCGTTCGCCTCTAGTAGGAGATGCCAATATTCATTGAGTTGCGCGATCGCATCCTCTAACTGACTATCTAATTGTTGTAGCTGTTGGCAGTGGGAACAGACAATTTCCGAATCTTTATGTTGATGGCTGGGATGCTCCAGTAAATACTTAAATTTAGTCTGGGCGCATTCCATTTCCAGCGTTCGCTGCGCCACAGCAAAGCGGTTACGAATCACCTCTATCTGGGATGGGTAGAGTTTTTTCTGTTTCCCCAGAATCGCTTCGGGTGTACTGACTTTGCCAAAGTCATGTAACAGTGCGGCGTAGCGAATTTCTTGGATTTGGCGTTCGTTAAAATAAATTGACCGCAGCGATCCCGTGGTAATTGTACTGGCTTCTTGCGAGAGACGCACCACTAAGTCGGCAACTCGTTCGGAATGCCCGGATGTTGTGGGATCTCGTGTTTCAATAATTTGGACAGAAGCTCTAACAAAGCCTTCAAATAGATTTTCAATACTTTCTTGCAGCTGATTGCGTTCGATCGAGATCGCCGCCTGAGAAGCAAGCGATCGCACAACGCGCTCTTCCCAAGCAGAATAAGGTTGGGTAACATTCAGCACATTTTCAGGCGTGACAATCCCATCACGATTAACCTTGCGATTAATTAGCTGAAGCACCCCAATAATTTCCCCTTCACCGTCTTGCATGGGTAGCACTAAGACGGAGCGAGTATGGTAAGGAATCGAGCTGTCAAAACTGCGATCCAACTGATAGGGAACTTCCAGGGGTAAATTATAAGCATCCGGCAAATTTAAGCTTTCACCTGTCAGCGCCACATACCCTGCCAGACTTTTCGGAGTCAATGGCATCAAAAACTCTTGAAAGGAATCGCTGCATTGAGAATCATTTTGCGCGACCTTAAACACTAACTTGGGAGTGTCACTACTTCGCTCTACTAAATAAACACTCCCCGCATCACTACAAGTAATTTCCCGACTCTTCGATAAAATCAGATTCAGTAATTCTTTTAAATTATGACTGCTCGAAAGCGCTGTCCCGATTGCCAAAAGTTGCTCAATGAGTTCTGCTGGCTCTTTGATTTCCGGAAGCCACACTTGGTTCTTCGCTGTGATTATCTGGCAAGGGGAGACAGTCATAAGTATGCACCGTTTGATTACACGTAAGCTTGATGGTAGCTGCTTGAATATAGGTTTCTAAAAAAGCAACTCAGGCACCGCAGAGCAGGAATACCGGGTTTATCTTTGCAGCCGGTAATGCTCCTCGCTCAACCAGGAGTATTTTAATCCTAGTTTTTGGAGCGAACCTCTCTATGACTATCATCTGCTATTTCTACGCACCTCTAAACAGAGATTTTAAAGAAAAGATAAAGTTAGCAAGATTTGCGACGAAATCAGAAGCATAGTTTGTCTTGAAAGTTACTGTCGAGTCTGTTGAAAAGGCTAAAAACCGTCTTTTTAGAGTGATTACTTATTTGCATACTTCATCTATTCTTCATAATTCTTCTTGAAAAATTTACACTGGTTGCTGAGTCCTAAATTCTAATTTCCAGGTAATTTGGCGTACCAGTCATCGGCATTTTTACTGATTCTTTTTAATGACTTTCGGGAGATGCGAGCTAAGTTAGCTAGAATCAAGCTCATCTTGCCTTAAAATAGGAGTTTGTGGCGGTCATGGGCAAGAAAGCCGCATCAGAAAAAATTGCCAAGACAAGTCTTTTTGACAGTGCGAAATTGTAATACTCATTACAATTTCCCTAGTAGTTGCTCATCTGATTAGGCATAGCAGTTCTAAATAACTCGGAAAGGTGAGATCCCAGACTTCTCTCCCGAAGTCTGGGATCTGATGGGCTGGCTCACCGGTCAAATCGGATTGCTCTAGTTCGCTAACGGCGCGGAAAATTGGGAAGCTAGCACCTACCATCGGCAAGCTTCCCCGATTCATTCCATTTGTCTCAAGATAAAAATGCCCACCCGACTTTTGGGATGGTATCTCGCTTTGCCCTGAAAGTAATTAGATAAGAATTCTAATTTTGACTGGGTGGAGGCGTCCGATTCGTCAAGCGTTGAAAGGCGATTTGGATCGCTAAGGCAACTAGACCAACAGCCACTAAGGCAAAGATAGAGGTTGCCAGCGTGCTGACGCCCACCACGAGGGTGCGAACAGCGATCGCAATATTGATGGTCGTTACATTATCCGAGTGGATGGGCTTGGCAGCAAAGCTTTGAGCAATTGAATTGGTGAGGAAATAACAACCTGTTGCCATTGCTCCTGCGATCGACGCACCACTCAAACAGCGTAGAGGACTCGTGGGCGTTTGGACTGGGGCTGGTGGGTTATCTGTAGTGTTTGGATTATTCATAGGTTCATTGAGCGATTCGCAATTAGGGATCGGTGATGAATATTTAGCGCAATCAATGGGCAACAACCCGAATCCCAGCGGTGGTAAACGGTGCTACCCACAAATCTAAATTGGGTTCGGGGATTGACTTTCTTACGTGCTGCTGTACTTGTTGTGCTTTGGCTTCTGATTCTGAGAGAGCAAACACGGTTGGCCCCGATCCCGACATCATTGCCCCCAAGACCCCCGCTTCATAGAACGCTTCCCGCAGTCGCAGCACTTGGGGATACTCCGGCAATACGACTTTTTCTAAGTCATTGTGCAGTAATTGACCGATTTTCACCTGATCTTTCTTGAAGATGGCGTTAACCATCGATCCAGAATGTACCCGTTGTCTGCGAGCCTCTAAACTATCAGCGTCAGAAACGTAGGTACTGATATACTTCTGCCGGTAAGTTTGATAAGCCCAGGGTGTAGATACCGCAAGGTTGCGGTATTTGCCCAATACCACCCAGGGATGCTCCAAATTAGGGAGGGGAGAGAGTTGTTCGCCTCGCCCAGTTGCCAGCGCTGTCCCCCCCGCGATGCAAAAGGGGACATCTGAGCCAATTTTTGCTGCCAGTTCTTGCAATTCCGACTGAGTGAGTCCTAGATGCCACAGCAAATCGATTCCCATTAAAACAGCAGCAGCATTGCTAGATCCCCCTGCTAACCCTGCCCCCACGGGGATTCGTTTGTTGATGTTAATCTCGACACCGCCGTACTGGGCAAAAGCTTGGGGAAATTCTGCCGCCATCAATTCTGCTGCGCGGTAGGCAAGGTTGGTTTTGTCTGACGGTACTAGGGGATGATCGCAGTGAACTTGGATGGATTCAGTGCTAAGCGATCGCAAATCAATTTGGTCGGTCAGACCAACACTTTGCAGCACCATCGCCAGTTCGTGATAACCATCTGGGCGATCGCTGATAATTTCCAGATACAGATTAATTTTGGCTGGGGAAATCAGGGTATAGGAACGCATTAGGGTTTTGTAGATATATGCCCACAGGCTCTCATACTGGGGCTACATAAACCAAGTTTGACGAGAGCAGGCTTAGTCAAACAAGCGATCTTTTCAGTCCGCGCACCATCCTGACAAGAGTTTGTGTAGCCGCAACTTTAGTCGTTAGGCTTGAGCAAATTACTCAAAGCAACCCACTGGGTAAGGCCCAAGTCTTCGGCGCGGGCTTGAGGGTTTACTTCTAATTGTTCCAGTATTTGGGTGAGGCGATCGCGTTCAACCACACTTTTCAGATTATTTCGCAACATTTTGCGCTTTTCGGCAAAGCCGAGTTTGACTAAATTCTCTAGGTGCTTGGGGTTCTGGGCGGGCGGTTCTATCAATCGCGGACGCAGCCGCACTACCGCTGAATCTACTTTGGGCGGCGGATAAAATGCTCCCGCTGGCACAATACAGATTAACTCGCACTCTGCCAAATACTGCACCCGCACGGTTAATGCCCCAAAATGTTTCGTGCCTGGTTTGGCATAAAGCCTTTGTGCAACTTCTTTTTGTACCAGCAGCACGATGGAATCAAACGGCTTAGCGGCTGGCTGGGCAATGGTACCTAACAACTTTTCCAGAATTGGGCCGGTGATGTTGTAAGGAATATTGGCAACAACTTTATTGGGATTTTGGAAGGCTGGAAAAGGAGCAAGTTGAGCATCTAAGTCGAATGAAAGGAAATCGCCTTGCAAAAGTAAAAAATGATCGACTTTACCTAATTGTTTAGCCAGCAGTTGACATAAATCGCGGTCAATTTCAACCGCAACAACAGATTGAGCTAAAGGTAATAAGCGACGAGTCAGGATGCCGGTGCCGGGGCCAATTTCTAAGACCCGTGAAGCGGAGCGATCGCCCTCAGGCGACTCGCTGCTGGATAACTCCGCTGCGGCGACAATTTGATTGAGCGCCTTGTCACTCCGCAGCCAGTGTTGAGCAAATTGTTTTCGAGGTTGAGGCGATCGCATGGAGGAAAGGATGCTGTTACAGTCTTCCTTCCAACCTACCACGCGGTCAAGTTGCTGCTTCCCCAAAGCTAAATAATGCCCTAAATCCAGAGCCAAGCCGCCTCAGTCGCCCCGGATCGACTTATTGCTTTTTCTTAAAAAAATCTGGATACCGGAAAAACTTCTGCCAGACTTGTATAGGTTTGCATCCTCCACAAGCAGGAGATTTGTCGGTGAAGTACGAAATTCGCTATAAACCAGCCTTTGCCTCTATTTTTGTCATCCTGAATCCAGGTGATAGCCTCACTGCTGAGGCGGGAGCTATGACCAGTATGGATGCCAAATTGTCGATAAAGACGGAATTTTCAGGGGGTTTAATCTCTGGATTGCTAAAGAAATTCTTTGGTGGGGAATCCCTTTTTGTGAATGTTTTTACCAACAATACACAGCAACCTCTGAATTTAATCTTGACTCAATCCACCATTGGCGATATAGCTTGTATTGACTTGCGGGGCGGACGAGAAATTTGCTTTCAACCAGGTGCTTATATTGCCCATACTCCAGGCGTGAATATGGGAGTTCAGTGGGCAGGTTTTAAGAGCTGGATATCAGGAGAAGGGCTGTTTAAGCTGAAGTTAAGCGGTCAAGGTCAGGTATTTTTCGGTGCTTATGGCGGCATCATTCAAAAACGGATAACCGGGGAATTTGTGGTTGATAGCGGTCACTTAGTTGCCTACGAACCTGGCATCAAAATGAATGTTGGACTCGCAGGCGGCTTGCTTGGTTCTGTCACGTCGGGGGAAGGGTTAGTCAACCGGCTGACGGGGCAAGGAGAAATTTATTTACAATCTCGCAGTATTGGGGGTTTGGTCGGATATTTACGTCCTAAATTCCGTTAAGAAAAAGCCGATCGTAATAGCTTTTTCGCCTAATTGCTGAGTGCATAAATCAAGAGGATTTGTAGCGATGGATGTGGAAGTTTTACATCAACCGGACAGCGCGATCGCTCGCGTTACTCTCGGTGCCGGTGAAGAATTAGTCGCAGAAGCTGGCAGGATGATTGCCATGAGCGGTTATATCAATGCCAGTACGACTTTAAGGCAAGGAAAAGGCGGCGGAATTTTGGGCGGGCTGAAACGCATGGTTGCCGGTGAGTCGCTGTTTTTGAGCGTTTTTCGCTCTCCCACGGCTGGCGGTGAAGTATTTTTATCTCCCAAATTGATGGGCGATATTTTACTTTATCAAATGACTGGATCTGGGCTGGTCGTCCAATCTGCTTCTTACCTTGCTAGCGAGTCAGATGTTGATCTTGAATTAGGATTTCAAGGCTTGAAATCTTTGTTTTCTGGGGAATCAATTTTTTGGTTAAATGTCAGCGGTCATGGCTCTGTTCTGCTTTCTTCCTTTGGGGCAATTTATGAAATTCCTGTGAATGGCGAATATATCGTTGACACGGGACATATTGTGGCATTTGAAAAAAGCCTGAAGTTTGAAATTAAAAAAGCAACTTCCAGTTTAATTGGTTCGTTCTTGGGCGGAGAAGGATTCGTTTGTCGGTTTCAAGGGCAAGGTCGAGTGTTTTGCCAAACTCACAATCCAGGTGCCTTCGGGGTGCTAGTGGGTTCTCAGCTTCCGCCGCGATAAAGAGTGAGTGGGAATTTGTCATTGATAAATAGATTTTGAACGATTACCCATCCTTCAATTAGGAATTAGCAAAGGATAATTATGAATGAGATTGCCTACGAAATCGAGCATTCCCCAGCCTATGCTTCCCTACGCCTCGACTTACAAGCAAATCAAACTGTCTTGGTAGAATCGGGCGCAATGGCAGCAATGGATACTTGCATTAAAATGAAGTCCAAAGTCAAAGGTGGCTTAATGCAAGGTATCGGTCGGATGCTGGGCGGTGAATCTTTATTTTTGAGTGAATTTACCGCTGAAGGAAGGGCAGGACAACTCTATGTTTCGCCTGGAGTCCCTGGAGACATTCAGCATTACTACCTGAGTGGTAATGGATTGATGGTGCAATCTTCGGGTTTTGTTGCAGCTAACCCTAGTGTCGAAATTGATACTAAGTTTCAAGGTTTTAAGGGCTTCTTTAGTGGAGAGTCGTTATTTTTACTGAGAGCAACAGGTCAAGGAGATATCTGGTTTAGTTCTTATGGAGCAATTGTAGAAATTCCAGTTGCCGGTGATTATGTAGTAGATACGGGCTATATTGTGGCCTTTGAAGATTCGTTACAATACAATGTCGAAATGTTAGGAGGTTTGTCATTCAAAGGGCTGAGAACTGGAATTTTGGGTGGGGAAGGATTAGTTTGTCGCTTCCGGGGTCAAGGGCGTTTATGGATTCAGTCGCGTGAGCTTTATGCACTGATAAATTTCTTGAATCCGTTCCGTCCAGTGAAGAGTAGTAACTAAGCTGAATCTTGCTGTAACTGCACGAAATAGAACTTTTAGACGGTCGCGTTATGTCGGTTCTTACTTAAGGGCAATATAGAAAGGAACCTCACCCCCAACCCCTCTCCGTTCGCGGAGAGGGGAGAATCTTGAACCCCTGTGGGTAAATGGGGTGGGGGTGAACTGTAGGGCATCTAAATAGAGAATTGCGATCGCGTGCAGGTAACTCACGATGCAATAGAAAGAAGGTCAATGCATTGCTATATCGGATGCAACTAGGCAATGCAGTAACAATAGCGTTTTTGGAGCAAGCCTAAAGTGTCTGGAACTGCAACATCGAGCGATCGCAACCCACCTCCCAATAACCGCCAGTTACTGATTGTCTTAGGGCTATTTATTGGATTTATCGTCGGCGTTATTTGGCTGCTGGGGTTGTTTATTAATAGCTTGGTGTGGGTAATTCCTCCCAGCGTGGAGCGACAGTTGGGTGCCGTCATTGTCCCGGCTTATGAGCGCTTGGCGAAGCCCTCACCGGCTCAAGATACGCTAAATCAGCTGCTAGATACGCTGGAGACAAAGTTGCCTTCCGAGCAGCGCCAAGAGCGAGATTATCGGGTGCTATATGTTCCCGATAATACGGTGAATGCGCTGGCGCTACCGGGCGATCGCATTATCATCTACGCCGGTTTGCTGAAACAGACGGAATCGGAAAATGAGCTGATGATGGTGTTGGGGCATGAATTGGGGCATTTCGCCCACCGCGATCATTTACGGGCGTTGGTGCGACAACTACTGTTACCCATTGCGATCGCTACTGTCTTTGGGGATGCTGCTGGGTTATCATCGGCAGCGGCGACGGGTGTTCAAGCTGTTAGCAGTTCCCGATTCTCTCAATCTCAGGAATCTGAGGCGGATGAGTTTGGCTTAACATTGTTGCAACAAACTTACGGTCATGTTGCGGGTGCAACCGACTTTTTTGCTCGAATGAGTCGCAAAAGTGGTGCAGACTTTGATTTCTTGACCTCCCATCCTGCCCCTGGTAGGCGCGTTAAAGAATTGCAGCGCTTAATTGAGCAGCGGAATTATCCTGTACAAAAGCGATTGCCTTTACCGGAAACACTGGCGAACCTGGAAAAATAGCCAGCGCTCCCAGACCTAACCGTCCACCCCTTCCTACCTTTCTAAGGGGCGCAAGCTATCTTCAAAGCCCCTCTCCGAATCGGAGAGGGGTTAAGAGAGATGTTTTTCCCGTTCACACGACTTGATTCGTAATCATCCACACAGTGCTATCCGAGCGGACGTAGGGAACCGAAATTTTGCTAAATCCAGTAATGAAAGGTCTGTTGTATAACTGCCAATAACTGGGACTAATCTCATCAGCGATCGCCTTGAGCGCTTGCACTTCCTGCTTCAGTTCCTCCGCCAGTTCGTTAATTCGTTCAGCGCGATCCTGAGCGCGTTGTTTTCCTTCCTCTACCTGCTCTGCGAGAGGATGTTGTGTCCGCTCATGCAATAACTGTTGCGCCAATCCTTGCGATCGCCCGATCTCCTTCAATTTAGCTTCCAAGGCAGCGATCGCATCATCGATTCCCTTGACTTCAGCAGAGATTTGTGCTGTTTCTCTAGCATGACGACGATAAGCCTCAACGATTGCTTCTGGCGTGTTATAGCTTGGCAATACTGGATCGACTTTCAGGATGGCGCGTTCTTCTTTGAGCGCCTCAATCTGAGTGCGAATCGCTTCAATTTCTACTTGAATTGGCTCCATAATTACTTTCCTAACTTAGGTGAATAGTTCCGTAAAACTTCTGGCATTTTGTGAATCAATTTACAGGGTTACGATTACTCGACATTAATTCACCCGTTTGTTGACCTAACTTATGTTGAACCGAATTAGTCTTAAAAAGACAGCAAATTCGTTTTTAGTCATTGCCACAATTTTAAGTATGGAAACGGGATTGCTAAATGAGTCAATGCCTGCTTTAGCGGATATGACTACAAGTAACTGGAGCGAATGGATTGAAATCAATGAAACCAACAGTGTCAGCCGAGTGACGAATCGGAGAGACGATACCAGCCAGAACAACTGTCTGGATAATGCGCTTGAATTCCTGAAAAGTAGTAATGCCCAAGAGACAGGAGTTATCACAGAAGCAGCTTACGGACGATTTGGGAATCTGTCAGCTTATTTAATTTGTGCGCCTGAAGGGGATAAAGTTCTCGTTTTTGTTTCAGGACCTAGAAATCAATCTCGACAAATTCAGCAGTTACGCAAAAATCTGAGTGACCAATTTAGGAAATATTAGAGGTTTTCGCCCCGTGGGTGTCAATCGAGAGCGATCGCACTTGTGCCATAATTCCCTCATCCTTCCAAGCCGCCGCCATTGCCTCCACAACTGTCGGTGCCAACGCCGCCTCTGCTAAAGCTAATAAAGTTGGTCCCGCACCACTAATTACCATCCCAAAAGCACCAGAAGCCATTGCTGCCGAGCGTACAGCATCATATCCTCGAATCAACGCTGTCCGATAAGGCTGATGGATTCGGTCTTGCATCGCAACTCGCAACCAGTCACCCCTGCCGGTTTCCAACCCTCGCAATAATAAACCCAGATGAGCTGTATTAAAAATTGCATCGGCACGGCTGTATTGAGTTGGTAAAACTCGCCGCGCTTCTTCAGTTGAAAGTTCAAAATCCGGAATCGCGACTACTGGCACAATCTCAGAATGCCAAGGAATCTCACAAATTTCCCATTCTTCTTTGCTTTCTCCGTGTCTGTGCGGTTCGTCACTCAAACCCGTCGCTGCTAGACGACACCCCCCCATCAGTGCTGGCACCACATTATCAGGATGTCCTTCCAGAGCGATCGCGATTCTTCCCACCTCATTTTCATCTAGAGGTGCCCCAGCCAGACAGTTCGCACCCACCAAACCTCCCACAATTGCCGTCGCCGAACTCCCCAGTCCTCTTGCCAGGGGCACACCCAGCTCGATCTCAATCTGCACAGGCGGTGGCGTTTTCCCGATATGCTCGTACAATTTCACAAATGACTGGTAAACCAGATTATCAGCACCCGTGTTGACTCGTGCGGCTTCTGTACCCTCAACCGTAATGCTGAGTCGTGTTGCAGCATCCGCTTCCACGTGGGTGAACTTGAACTGGTTGTACAGCGTTAAAGCTGCGCCTATGCAATCAAAACCCGGCCCCAAGTTAGCAGTTGTGGCTGGAACGCTGACGGTAACGGTAGAAACAGGATGCATCTCAACGAATTGCGAAATAGACTATTATAGACTCTACCGTTTAACAGTCTGCTGTCTATGAAGGAACGTTTTTTTCCGACATTACGCAGATATTCAATGGTAGCGTGACTGTAAAAGTAGTCCCCACTCCAACTTCACTATTTACAGCAATTTCTCCACTCTGTAAGTCTAAACATTTTTTGACAATCGTTAGCCCTAGTCCATGACCGGGAATACCACTCACATTTGTCGCTCGATGAAATGAGTCAAACAAAAGTTCTCGATCGGATGGAGGAATGCCAATTCCGTTGTCTTTTACCTGAAAAACTGCCTCTCCATTCTCACATAAAAGTTCAAAGTAGATATTGCTGCCTTCGGGTGAATATTTGATAGCATTTCCCAACAAATTGCTAAAGATATGCCGCAGCAGTTTTTCATCTAAACAAGCATCAGTACAATCACCTTGATTGGTGAAAATTATTCTATGTTTTGACCCAGAACTAAATTTCATGTGTTCTACCAAGTCTTGGCAAAAATCCACTAATTCCAGCGGTTCCGGGTTGCATTCTATTTTTCCTTCTTCTGCTTTCCCAAACTCTAAAACTTCATTTAACAAATTGTTCAGAGAGCGAACTGATGTTTGAATGAGATAGAAATATTCTCGCCTTTTAAGTTCTGTTAATTCGTGACTATAAGATTCCAGTAATTCCGCAGAAGATAAAATTGCCGTCAGCGGGTTACGGAATTCGTGGGCAACCATGAACCAAAAGCGAGATTTGAGTTCGCTTAATTGTTTTTCTTTTTCAAGAGCCACGCGAGTTGCTGCTTCGGCTAAATGTCTGCGAAGTGCGATTTCAATCGTAGTATGTAAATCTCTTTCATCAAAGGGTTTAATTATATAGCCAAATGGATCTGTGACTTTGGCTCTTTCCAGTGTTTGTTTGTCAGCGTAAGCAGTTAAATAAATTACTGGAATATCAAAGTTTTTATGAATTTCTTCAGTGGTCTCTATTCCATCCATTTGCCCTTTTAACATAATATCCATTAATACTAAATCGGGCTGAATTTCTGATACTTTTTGAATTGCCTCCTCTCCCGAAGCCACAGAAGCAACAACGTTATATCCTAAGCGTTGCAAGCTTTTTACGATATCCTTGGCAACAATTCTTTC
Organism: Trichocoleus sp. ST-U1; assembly: GCF_039961835.1. Classification (NCBI taxonomy): domain Bacteria; kingdom Bacillati; phylum Cyanobacteriota; class Cyanophyceae; order Leptolyngbyales; family Trichocoleusaceae; genus Trichocoleus; species Trichocoleus sp. ST-U1. The sequence goes on along the minus strand of NZ_JAMPJZ010000036.1, from coordinate 8,567 downwards.
ATCTTCAACTACTAAGATTTTTGCCTTTGCCATTTTTTTATCTATGTCTTCCTAATGTTGCCGATTTCTGAAAATGCGATATTAAAGCTTGTCCCTTTCCTACTATCAAGTTCGATAGTCCCGTCTAATTGCTCTGTAAGGGTGCATACTAACTCCAAACCTAAAGATTCAGTATTCCGGAAGTCCAATTCTTTCGGAAAGCCAATCCCGTTGTCACTGACGTTCAAAATAAATTGATTATTGCCGCTTGAGTAGATATTAATACAAATTTTGTTATCCTTACTGGGAGTTGGAAAAGCGTGCTTTAAGGAATTGGACATTAATTCATTGATAATTAGACCACAAGGAATTGCTGTATCAATGTTTAGAGTAATGTCCTTAACGGTTGTTTCCAGCGTAATCGCGTGAGAGCTTGCTTTGTAGGAACGAAGTAAATTTCCTGCCAGGTCGCGAATATACTCAGCAAAGTCTATCCTAGATAGGTCTTTGGACTGATACAATTTTTCGTGAATCAGAGCCATCGAGCGAATGCGATTCTGACTGTCCTTGAACATTCCCAGAACCTGTTCCTCTTTGGTATAGGCAGATTGCAGCTTTAACAGACTAGAAATAATCTGTAAATTGTTTTTGACGCGGTGGTGAATTTCCTTCAGTAGCACCTCTTTTTCTTTAAGCGAAGCCTTGAGTTGCTCTTCTGCTCGTTTGCGTTCGGCGAGTTCAGCTTGTACTTGCTGATAAAGTTCAGACTGCTGAATTGCGATCGCTACTTGCGTTGACAATTGTTTGAGCAAATCAATCTCAAACTCCCGCCACCGCCTGGGTCCCGAACAGTGATAGGCGCACAGCAGACCCCACAAATGTTCTCCTTGCAGAATCGGAACCACGAGACTCGCTCGGATATCATACAAAGCCAGGATATCGATGTGACATTGGGTTAACCCGGTGGTATAAATATCTGCTGTGACTTGAATACGCCCTTTTTTGTAGGCTTGGGCATAATTCTTCCCAAAGCAATTGTCGTGAATTGTGCTACTTAGAGCAGGTTGCCAGCCCTCAGCAACCGATTCGACAACGACAGTGCCACTCATATCTGGATTAAAACGGTAGATAATCACGCGGTCAGTTTGGAGAAATTGCCGCACTTCAGCGACGGCGGTGTTCAGAATTTCGTCCAAATTGAGTGATTGATGAATGCGAAGGGCAATTGTGGTTAACAGGCGATTGCGCTCAAGCTGTTCCAAGAGTTCCGCTGGGCTTTCCTGTCCTTGAGGTTCTAGGGTTTCATTGTGCGGGGGGAGAGAGGATTCGGCTTCAAACTGCTCGATCGATTGCTGCAATTGCTCTACTGCTGTAGATATTTGTGTGAGATCGAGCGTTTGCAAAAAACTGGTTTGGGTAACAATACCTAACAGCTCCCTGGGATTCTCCGACACCACAACTCGCTGCACCTGGTGCTGCTGCATTTCCCAAAGGGCAACTAACACTGAATCTGAGGGGCTTAAAGACAACACGGATGCCCTCATTACCCTAAACGCCTGTATCTGCGATAAATCCAGGCTGAGAGCCTGAAGATCGATGATGTCCCGTTCGGTGACAATCCCTACTGGCTTCAGGAGGGTTGTTAGCGTAGCGGTAGGTCGCACGTTTTGAGTTTTGTTAGTGTAGCGATGCGTAGGAAGTTTTGAGTGTTGAACCTTTGCTTCGCTCAAGGGATCGGGTTGAAGTTTTGAGTTTTCAATAGAACTCGACTCGGAACTTTCTTCTGTAAGCACAACACAATTGACCTGGTGTTCTGCCATTAATTGAGCTAAGCTCAGCGCCGAAGCCGTCGCCGGTGCTTGAATAACTGGGGCAGTCATCACTTCTGTCAAAGGCTGCGATTTGATTAGCTCATCGAGGGGCAGTGCTTGGCGAATACTTTCTAGGGTGATGACGCCTACCACTTGCCTTTGCGCGTCTATAACAGGTAGGTGGCGAATTTGATGCTGGCGCAGGATTGACAATGCTGTGAAAATATTCTCGCTGTCAGATTCAGTCAGAGCGATGCTCGGCTGCGTCATCACCGAGGCAATCTTGACTTCTGCTAAATTGATTCCTGAGGCGATTACCTGGATAGCATCTGTGTGGGTAAACACTCCGATTAACTGCAACCCTTCTACTACAAAGACAGCGCTAGCTCGTGCCTCGCTCATTAGCACTGCTTCTGGGGGTATCTTCAAACTAGGAAGTACGCAACTGCTTTTCGCTTTGCCCATCATGGCGATCGCGTCCATCAGTGGGGTGTCAGCCGATACAGTCAGAGGACGACGATCGATGACAGATTCTAAGCTAAGCAATCCCTTTGTTGGCATGGGTCAACCTGTGTATTATTGCGGTGTATTGCAGTGGGCGATCGCATACTTGCATTTGCAATTCCTCTATTACCAAATAGATTTTGCGAAAAGCAGTTGCTCCTTCACTTAGGATTCCCGCCAGAACTGTATTCGGTATCACATCGCCGCCTCGCAACGGGATTTATTTGACACAAATTGCCTTCACACAAGTTGCCGCGCCTTTTGCGGTACAGTCAAAATTCACCAATCGCTACTACCGGCACCCTATTTGCGTGCAGGAAGGTAAATCTTTGATTCGTCTCTAGGCTTCGCGTGCTTTTGCCCTCATTCATCAAATTCATGACAGCAAGAAAACATCCCCGCAACCGTGAAATCCCATATGATTCGGATGTTTTACCAGGGCGATCGCTTTTTTACCACCTCCACCTTAGCTAGATCCTACCTAGCCAGAGAGTTAAGACAAAACCCTTTTTAGCATACCTTTTGTCAACCTCTTAAATCCTCTTGCTAAAGGAATATTTAAATGGATATTGATTTAACTAATATCTGCGCTGGCAGCATCTGACAAAAGGGTGAAATCCTAATAATTGGGAAGATATATAGTGTTTAGCTGGATTGGGGCTTAAAATCAGTTCTGCTACATCAAATCAATAAAACAAAGTAAAAAATGAACTTAATTAAGCGCATTCCAAATATCCTGTTGCACCCCAAAAGTGAGTGGCGAGCGATCGCAAAAGAAACAACCTCTAGCGCTAGATTGTATAACACCTATATTGCTCCTCTGGCAGCGATCGCTCCAATCGCCGCAGCTGTTGGTTGGGCAGTTATCGGCATCAATACCTCTAGTATCGTTACGTCTCGGTTGCCCTTAGTGCCAGCTATTTTATATGCAGGTGTTAGCTTTTTACTAACACTATTAAGCGTATTTTTCTTGTCGTTGATTATTAATGCTTTCGCTCCTCAATTTTCAGCCGAGAAAAATCAGCTACAAGCTCTTAAAGTTGCTGCTTATGCCAACACACCTGCCTGGTTAGCCGGTATCCTCCGTATCATCCCAAGTTTCACGATTTTCGCATTTCTTGCTGGGTTGTATAGCGTATATCTGCTATATCTGGGATTGCCGATTGTGATGAAATGCCCGAAAAATAAAGCAACCGCCTACACTGCGGTAACGCTTGCGGGTGCGGTTGTACTCTATGTATTTGTTATCGGGATTAGCAATTTATTTGTTAGATTTCCCAAACCAGCACTCTAAAAAATGTTGGAATCGGCAGGCACTGGGAAGCTGAAAAATATCAATATTAAACGGATTTATAGCGTGCAATATAAAGGCGGAACCTCACCCCCAGCCCCTCTCCGTCCACGGAGAGGGGGAAAGATTTAACCCCTCTTTGCAAGCAAAGAGAGACTGGGCTGGGGTAGCATTTTTGCTGTTATTGAGATGCACCCAATTGAAAAAGGGCACTCTTTTGGAGTGCCCCTATATGAACTATGAACTGGCAACTTCTTAAAAATTGTCGAAGTTAGCGATCGCGTTTTTCATCTTCTCCAACACTTCTTCTACAGGAATAACCCCCACATCGCCAGCCGCGCGGGTGCGAATACTCAGGCTATTTGATTCCAGCTCTTTCGCCCCTACCACCGCCATGACAGGGATCTTGTCCTTTTCGGCATTGCGAATCATTTTGCCCATGCGATCGCCGCTGGTATCGACTTCCACGCGAATACCGAGCGATCGCATCTTCTGTGCCACTTCCTGAGCAAAAGGCAACTGGGCATCGCTCACCGTCAGCAATCGCGCTTGGACTGGCGCTAACCACAGCGGGAAATCCCCCGCATACTCTTCAATCAAGATCCCGATGAGCCGTTCCAAGGAGCCAAAGGGAGCGCGGTGAATCATCACCGGACGCTTCCGGGAACCATCCTCCGCCACATATTCCAAATCAAACCGTTCTGGCAGGTTGTAATCCACTTGGACAGTCCCCAACTGCCACTCGCGGTCTAAGGCATCGCTGAAGATAAAATCCAGTTTCGGGCCATAAAATGCGGCTTCGCCAATGCCTTCAAAGTAGTTCATCCCCAAGGTTTCCACGGCGCGGCGAATCGCTCCTTGAGACTTCTCCCAAGCTTCATCGGAACCGATGTACTTATCTGAAGCCGGATCGCGAAAACTGAGTCGCGCTTTGAAGTTTTTCAGTTGCAGACTCTTGAACACCGACAGAATCAAATCCACCACTTTCAGGAATTCGCTGTCTAGCTGTTCTGGCGTCACAAATAAGTGAGAATCATCCACCGTGAAACCGCGCACCCGCGTTAAGCCGCCCAGTTCCCCAGATTGCTCGTAACGGTAGACGGTGCCAAATTCCGCCAGACGCATCGGCAGTTCCCGATAGGAACGCAACTCGCTCTTATAGATTTGGATGTGGAAGGGGCAATTCATCGGCTTCAGGACGAATCCCTGTTCTATCGCCGCCGCCTGCTCATCTTCCGCCATCAGCGGGAACATATCCTCTTTGTATTTCTGCCAATGTCCGGAAGTTTTGAATAAATCGACTCTGGCAATGTGAGGCGTCACCACCTGCTGATATCCCCGTTTCAGCTGTTCCTGCTTCAGGAAGTCTTCCAGAACACTTCGCAACACCGTTCCTTTCGGCGTCCACAGCGGTAATCCCGGCCCCACCGGATCTGAGAAAATAAAGAGTCCCAGTTCTTTGCCGAGTTTGCGGTGATCTCGGCGCAGCGCTTCTTCCTTGCGCCGCTTATATTCAGCTAGCTGTTCTGGCGTCTCCCAAGCGGTGGCATAAATGCGCTGGAGTTGAGCTTTCGTTTCATCCCCGCGCCAATAAGCACCAGCAACACTTTCGAGTTCGATTGCCTTCGGATTTAACTCACTGGTATTTTCCAAATGAGGGCCAGCACACAAATCCCACCATTGATCCCCCAAGTGGTAGATGGTAATTGGTTCCTCAATGTCTTCTAATATTTCTAGCTTGTAAGGCTCATTAATTGTCTTGATCCGACCTTCAGCTTCCTCGCGACTGACTTCTTCCCGAATCACTGGCAATTTCCGATTGATGATTTTGACCATCTCTTTCTGGATGGACTTCAAATCTTTTTCGGTAAATGGCTCTGGATTATCAAAGTCATAGTAAAAGCCGTTTTCTATCCAAGGGCCGATAGTCACCTGCGCTTTGGGAAACAGCTTTTGCACCGCCATTGCCATAACGTGGGAAGCGGTGTGACGGATTTTCTTCAACGATTCAGATTCGCTGGTACGGGGCAAATACATTTTTTCTGGCTGTTCTTGAGACGCTGGAGATTCTGAGACGCTCATCGGCGGTTCCATAAGGACGAAGAAACGGGCAATTAATCGGGTGTTACTGCCTCTATCATACCGAGGTTGTTTTTCCCTGGCGATGTGGTTGTTGTTTAAGAGAATCTAAAAATATTATTACGAATTGTAAACTACGTTAAGATTAAATTTAGATAGTATTCGGTTTTTGATTCATGGCTGCTTCCAACTTGCCTGAAAATGAATTGCTGAAAACGGTATTACAACCGCTCTTAGAAGATTTTCAGTATTGGTTTGCGCGATCGCGCGCTCTCTTAGAAACTGAAGAAATTACTTTTTTAAGTGCCCAACAGCAATCCGACTTACTGGATCGAGTCAAGCTTGCTCACGCGGAAGTCAGCACCGCTCAGATGCTCTTTCAAGCGACTGATGCTCAAGTTGGCATTGAAACGTCAGTTCTGATGCCGTGGCACCAGTTGGTTACTGAGTGTTGGCAGGTGTCGATGCGCTTCCACGCTGAGCAATCCACTTCCACGAACAAGTAAATCTAAGGGCGAAACATTTTTACGGAAAATCCGGGGGCAAGCATTACCGTTTCGCCACGAATGCGAAAGCCCCTATTGACGAACATCCCATTAGACTGTGCGGCTTGGAGGAAAATCGTATGTTACACCTGCTTTATTTAATTGCCTTTACTGTTCTGGCGTTTCTTGCTATAGGGAATATGCTCCGCAACTTGTTAACCATCAGTAGTATGGATTCTCAACGGCGCTACCCACCAGGGATGCAGTCCCAATTTAGAGATTCTCGCTCTCCTTATGGGTCAATCCCACACCCGGAACTATTAGATGATGCCGGGAACCCGATTAATGAACCGCTTCTCGTGATGCGTTCCATGACCGTAGAAGACGCCCGCGAACAATTGGACGCCCTCTACAAATCTTCTCCCGGTATCAATGGGGACACTGAGGAAGCATGAATCAGAGCTATTTCAAAAGGAAAATCAGATAATTTACTCAAAAAATTAGCAAGGTTTTTTAGAGACTGGCAATCAGCTTGATAGAGCTAGGTGGGCATTCCCCACCCAGCTTCTAAATCAAGCTTCAATCACAACCCGCAAATTACCGCGTTTTTTGGCAACCCGACAGGCAGTGGTATTGCCGGAACGCTCAAATTCCAAATCCAGCAAAGTCTGCCCGACTCTCAAGTTCTGTAGCGCTAGACGATTAATCGACTCCGGCAAAGCAGGATCGATAATCCGCAAGCAGTTATTGGGAGCATCGGGGACTAAATTTACCATCATTTGCAGCAACTGGAAGATACTGCCGGTTGCCCAAGCTTGAGGAGAACAAGCGACGGGATATTTGACCGTAGTGTTATCTTCTGTGCGTTCGTAACCGCAGAAAAGTTCTGGCGGTCGTTGATAAGGTTGCTGTAAAGTCATATCCATTAAAGCTTTGGCAAGTTCCAGCGCTTGATCGATTAGACCGAGCGATCGCACCCCCATCGCAATCATGGCATTGTCGTGAGGCCACACAGAACCGACATGATAGCCCATCGGATTATAAGCCGGTGACAAACTACTGAGGGTGCGAATTCCCCAGCCGTTGAACATATCCGGTGCCCGTAGCCGTTCCGCCACGCTATAAGCTTTTTCTGGTGTCAAGATGCCCAAATACAGACAGTGACCGGGGTTAGAAGTAATACTATCAACCTGATTGCCGTCGCCATCCAAAGCCAAGGCGCAGAAATCTTCCTCTGGCATCCAAAAATCCCGATTGAAGCGATTCTTCAAATCTCTCGCCTCATCTTGCCACCTGTCGGCTAAATCAAGGCGCTTCTTCATGCGGGCAATTTCTGCCAGACGGATTTTGGCAGCATAGACATAAGCTTGCACTTCACAAAGAGCGATCGCGCCCATCGCCATCTGCCCCTTGCGATTCACAATACAGTCGCCAGAGTCTTTCCACCCCTGATTCGCCAAACCCCGCTTCGATTGACGTTGGTAGATGAGATAACCCGTTTCCTTGCTGTTGCGGTCAATCCAATCCATTGCTGCCAAGGCATTAGGCCACAGTAGCTCTAGGGTTTCCCGATCGGCTGTCCAGGCAAAGTGTTCCGCATACAGCATTAACCATAGCGGGGTCGCATCTACGGTGCCGTAATAAGGTGTATGGGGAATTTCTTCACAACGCGCCATTTCACCCAAACGCAGCTCGTGCAAAATCTTCCCAGGCTGCTCATCGCGCCACTCATTATCCGTCTTCCCTTGGTATTCAGCCAAGATCGTAAGAGTTTCGCGGGCAATTGTAGGATCGAGCATCAGCGTTTGCGACGCCGCAATAATCGAGTCGCGCCCAAACAACGTCGAAAACCAAGGCACCCCAGCCGAGAGTACCTTCCCTTTGCCGAAAGACTGGCGCAGTAAATAAGTATCCTGCTCGGCTCGCTCGATCGCTCGATTAAACGTGTTTTTGTCTGAGCGAATCCCGGTTACGTGTTGACGCCACTCTTGCTGCTCCGATAACTCTGCGGCTCTAGCCTGTACCAGTGTGACTGGGGCAGATACCCTAGAAGTGGGACGGTTATTGGTACGCATTTGCAGCCGATAGCCCAGTTTTTGGGTTTCGTGAGGCTCCATCTCCAGCTGCCAAACTGCCGTATAACCACTGAGAGTGTCTGGCTGGCGATGAACAAACTCGATGTGCGATTCCATTACAGAGCCATCCAACCCTTGATAAGCGAGCGTCATTTCTTGCTTTTCGGGTTCTGCGGCTTGACTTTTAGGCACGGCTCGTAACAGCTGCCCCTTGTTTTTTCGACCGTACCCCCGGACTACAAATAAGTCCACAAAATCCGCATCAAAGCTGAGACTCAGTTGAAAGCGAATGGAACTGGTGCTGTAGTTGGAAACAGTTAATTCTTCAAACAGCGCTCCATTT
>NZ_JAMPJZ010000035.1:0-56482 GCF_039961835.1 Trichocoleus sp. ST-U1 | reverse complement strand
ATCACCTTCTGACGCAGGTCATAACTATAGGGGTTTGCCATGAGCAGCTTGAATAACTTCAGGACAACAGGTGATCTCTACTCTACGTCCTAACTATCTTGGCGGTTGCTATAAGTACCAACGATGGTAAGATTTGGTAGAATGCCGAGCAGAATCAACCGCTATCTCCCCATGAGTGGACGCTCTGGCGTTATTTGTGGATGCCCCAGCAGCCGGGAAATTATACTTTACTTGTTCGCGCAACGTCTTTACGCCAACAGCAGCGACTCAAAGATGATAATCGGATGGATGGTAGTAGTGGCGTTCTGCGAATTCAAGTAAATTTGCAAGCCTAAACGCTAGCCCTTCAGCGATTTAAGACAATTGAGAAATCAGTAACAAACGCGAAGTCTTGTGTCTTTGTTTAAAATAGGTTTTGAGAAACGGATGCTTGTGTAGGATGTATGGCAGTCTTCCCATACACCCAAGCAGAGTAATCTCTGTCATGGATGAATCTTCGCTAGAAAACTATGTTGATTGTTGAATGACACTTCACCTGTCTATAAAAATTAGAGGAATTTATAGATAAACTGACCACCGTATTTTTACGGAAAATGGGTTTTGTAGAGGATTGTTATTAGAAAAATTACTTAATTATTGAGTTTTAAGAAAATATAAAAAAATATTTGTTACATCATCTATTTAAACCTTATAAGGAGGGTAATCTAGAGAAGTAAAATATTGATTAAGGCGTCGGCAAATAACAGATAAAACTGGAATAAAGAAAGATTCTGTTATAAAAACAACCGCAGAAAATGTGGGTATTTAGCCAGGTAAGATTCGTTTCAAGTCTCTTCAACAGTTTATATAAACTAGGGAGCGATCGCGCTATGGAAGTAAGCCATTTACTTAAGCTTTATGAAGACGGACAAAGAGACTTTGCCGGGATTGATCTTAACGGAAGTGACTTGAGGGGAGTGACGCTCATTGGGGTCAATCTCACGGGCGCTAACCTGAGAGGAGCTAATCTGAGTCGAGCTTTCCTAACAAAGTCAGACTTAACGGGTGCTTGCCTAAACTGGGCCGATCTAAGTTTTATCAAACTGAGCGAAGGCAAACTGGTAGAAGCAGACTTGACGAAAGCGAACCTCAGTGGAGCGTTTCTAGTGAAGTCAAAATTGCCTGGAGCCAAACTGAGCGGTGCAAATCTCAGCAGTGCTAATCTTCGAGTAGCTAACCTTTGGGGTGCTAATCTTTGTGGAGCAAATATGCAAAGGATTAATCTGCGGGAAGCAAATCTCAGTGGCGTTAACCTTAGTTGGGCTAATTTGTGCGAAGCGAGACTCACAGGCGCGAAATTGTATGGCGCTTCCTTAAATGGTGTTAACTTCAGAAGAGCTTTCTTAAAAGGATTAGACCTGGGCGGAGTTGATTTAGAGGGAGCCAACCTTAATGATGCCAGACTGAGTGGCGCTAACCTGGAAGGCGCTAACCTAAGCGCAGTAGATCTCAGCCAAGCGACACTGCGTAGGGCCAATCTGAAAGGAGCAGATCTACGGGGAGCAAACCTGGCAAAGGCGTCTTTGGAAGGGGCAGACTTAAGCTGGACGATTCTGAGTAGAGCAAACTTGAGTGAAGCAGATTTGAGTGAGGCAAAGCTGGTAGGAACTAACTTGGAAGATGCTCAAATGAATGGCGCTGTGCTGCCATCAGAACACCAAAACTCATACTCAGAAGCAACTGTTAGTGGTAGTGTGACACCTTTTGAACAACCAGTTAGAGCAATGGTTGGGTAGTTGGGAGAACGCTAACTGATAATTGCTGATAGATTTGGGATTTTTTGTGGACTGGTTACAGGTTATGGATCGGGATTCTGGTACAACTCGTTATGCTGTAGTGTTCGTAACGGCGTCTTCGCGACAAGAGGCAGAAGCGATCGCGCAAAATTTAGTTGCATCCCAGCTAGCGGCTTGCGTTAACTTAATGCCAGTGCATTCTGTCTATACTTGGCAAGGTAAGGTTAACTCAGAAGAGGAATGGCAGCTAATCATTAAAACAGATTTAGCGCACTTCCCCGCCCTCGAAGCCAAGATTCGAGAGTTGCACTCTTATGAAGTACCAGAAATTATTGCTTTGCCAATCTTAGCTGGCTCTCCACCCTACCTTCAGTGGATTTCAGATAATGTGAGAAATTACCTGTAGATAGCTGCTTCCAGACGTGTTGCTAAGTCAAGGATGTCTTCAATCCTGGCAATTTGCTCGATCCATTCTTCTAGAATATTTTCAATACTGTAATAAATTCCTACTAAGCCACCAGTAACGGCAGCAGTGGTATCCGTATCGTCACTTAAATTCACCGCTTTTAGTACCGCTTCGGTATGAGAAGAGCTGCCAATGTCAAAAACTTCGCGGTGGGGAGTCCAGAAATCTCAGTTCAACCAACGATAGAAATAGTTAGCTGTTACATTCGGAGAAAATCCATCATGATTTTGCGAAGCAGAAGATAAGGGAGCTATCATCTGACCAAGTGCCAGCAGGTTGATTATAAGTTCCAGAACCTATCATCTCTGTTACAGGTGACTTCACCGATCGATTTGGTAATAAATTTGACTGGAAAACCCAACGCATCACCGGCATAGGCACCGATCAGCCCTGCTAAAACTTTAGAGCTTCTTTTCATTTCAAGTGTTTTATCCGGACTGCTGATGATTCCAGGGTAGTTGGCGATCGCGACTGTGCGTGCATTCAGTCCGTAGTGATTTAAGAGCTAGCAGGGATGGCATTATCTCAAGGAGAATTAGATGCTTGAAGGCGTCATTGTTCCTCTACGCTGCCAAAATTCCCCAACTCTGCGCTCCCACTGCTGCCAGTAAATCATCATATTATCTGGTTCAAACCAGAACACCTCAGCAGGCATTTCCGGAACCGCTACAACCAGCAAGGCATGACGCAGATGGATACCATACTCTTGGTAAAATTGATTAACTGCGCCCATATAAGCCGCTAACTGAAGCGGGCTATCACGGAGGCGTTCAACTGACCCTTTCGGCTTATCAGCGGTTTTCCAGTCACAGACGCAGGGAATGCCCTTATAACTCGCAACGCAATCCACTCGACCGGCATAACTCAAATCGTAGTGGAAGACAGAACCTTCCACGAGCCTTACCTCGTGAATGTCTTGCAACACCGGCTCTATGCTATCCCAGTAAGGTTTAGCGTGTTGGATCGAATTTTCAACGTTTCAACGACCATCCCAACAGGGGGTGGGTTGATAGCGATCGCTATCAAATGCAAGATGCTGACAGTAGAGGGTTTCAACGACCATCCCAACTAGGGGTGGGTTGAAAGCGGGCAATCTTCTGGGCTTGATCTTTAAATACCCCAAGTTTCAATGACCATCCCACCTAGGAGTGGGTTGAACTGTAGGTGTTAGAGTGGATTGAAAGGAGCATTCGATTCGTGATCGTTGTGCGCTTTGAGTGATAGATATTAAATGACATCAATTTGTCACTGCTGCTTCAGCGACATTAATTTGTCTCAACGACACACAATTCGTCACGACGACAAAAATCTGTCACCAATGACAATTAATTAGTCACTGTACAATTTGATTCAAGCCGATGGGCGGATTTGAACCGCCGACCGTTCGATTACGAATCGAATGCTCTACCACTGAGCTACACCGGCACTGCCGATTTACTATCGTAGCAGGTTTAGATAGAAACTGTTGCACCCAATTTCTGGAAGAAATGCGATCGCGTTCAAATTTATAGCACCAGCCGCCGCTGCTGCCGACCACCATCATGCCAAGATGGATCTAAAGTCGGTGGGGATCGAGACGGATGGTAGACCCAAAATTAAAAAATCGCACCCGCAACATCAAAGGCACTCGGAAAGTCAGTGCTGAACAGTATGCACAACTAAAAGCTGAACTTGCTACTCCCTACAAAGGTCTTAGGCAATTTGTTTATGTGGCGTGCGGCGCTTCTGGCTTTATCGGAGGGATGGTCTTTCTTGCCAAGTTAGCCTCCGGTCGAGAAATTGCCTCAGCCGTGCCTAACTTAGCACTACAAATTGGCGTAGTTGCTTTGATGGTTTGGCTGTTTCGCCTAGAACAAAAATCCCAACGTAAGCCATAAAGCTGATCGTTTCCAGTAATCTTGCGGATTCCTCGAAGGGGTAAGACAATCTAAGCTTGAAAGAAGGGATCTGGTGAGTATTTCGCACCCTGAGAACTTGCGAGTAAAATAGGCTAGATTCAGTTATTTGGCTTAACGACATTCTTGCAGTCTTTGGCTTCCCTTGTTGAAAGCCGATAAGGTTCTGCGTTACTTCATCGGCTGAGCCTCACCTAAGATTAAGTGTCATCCCAACACATGGAACTAGAACAACGCTTGGGTCTATATCAGGTATTCCTTAAGCTCTATGAGCATCATCGTGGTTTACTAGATGAGATTCTGAAGCTAGAAGATAGCGGCAATAAATTTCTTAGTGGCATTGCACCTCGATATATCCAAGGCGTAGCGCAGGAGCAGCAAGTTTATCTAGTCACAAATTTAATAGATGCTAAAACGCAAATGTTGTTTCAGCCGCAGCGAATTTGGACACTGGGGCGGGCGCGTCAAGCTGCCCTACCGATTCCAGATAGACGGTTGTCTCGCAATCATGCAGCGATTCGATATATCGACGATCAGGGGTTTTATCTGGTTGACCTGAATAGTACAAATGGGACTTTCGTTAATGGCGAACCCGTATACAAACGTGTTCTTCTCAAGGACGGGGATCGCATTCGTCTAGGTGGTCTGGCTTTCTCCTTTTTCCTGGGCAATACTATCTGCATGGTGGATAATGTCTCTTCAACCCTAATGGCAGAAATTAATGCGCTGACAAATGCAGAGCAATCGCTTCCGGTTACAGAAGTAGAAACACCTACCTCTCCTACAACAGTTCAGCCTCCCAACACCGAGTGCCAAAAAGAGACTCTACATTTCCTCTCTGGCCCCTCTGCCATTAGAGATCCATTAGTCCCAGTTTTGGAATCTCCTGTAGACCCTCAGCTAACTCCGACTCAGCAATCAGAAATTTTAGACCGTTTTTTCAGTAGACGAATTTCCGATCCAGGCACACAAAACTAAACTTTATAAGAATTTATACGAAAAACCCGTTTCCAATAAGAAAACGGGTTTTTTTATGTGTAACAGTAGCCCTAAGCTTCCCAAAAAACGATTTATAGGGTAGACTCGCCCACCCTACAGCGCTTTTAGTCGTCTAAAAGTTCTTCCTCTAACTCTTCGTCTTCGGCGTCAACTCGCGTGACAGAGTTGGCAGGAACAACTGCCCCCATCTCTAGCTTTTGACGTACCTTTTGCTCAATTTCTTGAATTAATTCAGAGTTTTCTTCCAGGTACTTAATGCTGTTATCCCGGCCTTGGGCAATATTATCACCGTTGTAGCTATACCAAGCTCCTTTACGGGTAATGACCCCAGTTTGTTCTGCCAGGTCAACCATACACCCTAATGTCGAGATTCCCTTGCCAAAGATAATGTCAAACTCTGCGACGCGGAAGGGCGGGGCGACTTTATTTTTGGCAACTTTAACTTTAGCTCGGTTACCAAACTCTTCGTTGCCTTTTTTCAGCGTTTGAATCCGACGAATATCCAAGCGCACTGAAGCGTAAAACTTTAAGGCATTACCACCAGTGGTTGTTTCTGGGTTGCCGTAGGTGACGCCAATCTTTTGTCGCAGCTGGTTGAGGAAAACGACCGTACAACCAGATTTACCGATGTTTCCGGTAATTTTGCGAAGAGCTTGACTCATCAAACGGGCTTGCAAACCCATGTGGGAATCCCCCATTTCGCCTTCAATTTCAGCGCGAGGCACCAAAGCAGCTACCGAGTCAATGACCACGATATCCACTGCCGCAGAGCGAACTAGCTGATCGACAATTTCTAAGGCGGCTTCTCCGGTGTCGGGTTGAGAAACCAAAAGATTGTCAATATCAACGCCCAGTACGGCTGCGTAAGCGGGATCTAGGGCGTGTTCAGCATCAACAAAAGCAGCAACTCCTCCTAATTTTTGCACTTCAGCGATCGCGTGCAAAGCGAGGGTTGTCTTACCAGAACTTTCCGGGCCATATATTTCAATCACCCGTCCCTTCGGCAAGCCACCGCCCAAAGCTAAATCCAGGGTCAGCGCTCCAGTGGAAATTGTTTCCACCTTCATGCGGGTGGCATCTCCTAGGCGCATAATTGCTCCCTTGCCAAAGCTGCGCTCAATTTGGTTTAGCACCAGGCTCAGGGCTTTGTCCTTGTCGGGATTGTTCGTGATTTGGATAGCCATTAATGCCTCAAGAACAGAATCAGGTGTGGTGAGATTTTTTTCACACTTAGCAAAAATTGCTTTTGTGTGGGCTTCTCCGCCTCGCGGACTGGAGTTTCCTGCTTCGATGGCTGGTTGTGATAGTAGAAATGTCTAACAAGACATCCTTACAGCCTCCACAGGCAGAAACGATGGAATCCACCGCCTTTTGATACAAAATGAATGCTGGTTTTAGCCACTTGCCCACTCAGGTTTACCAAGTTTTTGGCTTTGTAAGTGAGTAGGAAATTTCCACTAACTAGGGTTACTTCAACGATTGGCACCGAAACTTAAAATTGTCCCAAATAGCGACAAATTTTAGTTTCAGATATTTTATTATATCACTTTTAGCGACAAATGAGAGCCGCAAGTGCCCTTACATCAAGCTTTACACGGATGGGGGAACCCCCTAGCTAGGCTCGTGACAGGAATCTCTATTGTAGTTCAAATGTTCTACTTTTACCCAACACTGAGAGAGAAAATCGGTCAATAAATAAACGTCTAGCCTGTTTTAAGCAACAAGTGGGATTTGCGATCGCCACTTTGGTCACGTCAGTTTTGTCAAAAGTCAACGAATGCAGCCGAGTCTCGCTAATCTAGAGACAGAAACTGTAAATGGCTTGATCTAGGCTTATTTGAGCATCCTCCGCGTTTCCTGATGCCTCAATTCCTATATTTTCCTTATCTTTCGGCGATGAACTATTATCTTTCCAATCAGCTGGTTCCAGATACAGCTGTATCGGTGGCTGGGTTAACGTCTTATTTGCAACTGCTGTTAGAGCAGGATGAACAACTACAGCAAGTCTGGGTGACAGGTGAAGTCTCCAGCGCCTCTCAGTATCGCAGTGGACTATTCTTCACCCTGCAAGATCCGGATGCTAAGGCGGCAATGAGTTGTGTGATATGGAACAGTCAGCTAAATAAGCTGATGCAGCTGCCGGTGCAAGGAGAGCAGTTGATTGTTTTGGGCAGTATCCGAGTTTATCCCCAGCGAGGACAGTACCAGCTGATTGTCTGGCAGGCGCTACCAGCGGGAGAGGGGTTACAGGCATTGCGCTATCGCCAGCTGCGAAATCGGTTGGAGGCAGAAGGATTGTTCGATCCAGAACGCAAGCGATCGCTCCCCACTCATCCCCAAACCATCGCTGTTGTCACGTCGCCACAAGCTGCTGCCTGGGGAGATATTCAACGCACGCTCAAGCAACGTTATCCGGGTTTGCAAGTTTTATTTTCACCGGCGTTAGTTCAGGGCGAACAAGCCCCAGCATTGATTGTCTCGGCGATTGAGCGAGTGGAACGGGATGGTCGCGCTGAAGTTTTAATTTTGTCGCGCGGGGGTGGTGCGGTTGAGGAGCTAGCTTGCTTCAATGATGAACGGGTAGTGCGAGCGATCGCAAATTGTTCGATTCCCGTGATTACTGGCATTGGTCATCAGCGAGATGAATCTTTGGCTGACTTAGTTGCCGATGCTTATGCTCACACTCCCACCGCCGCCGCCGAACAAGTGGTTCCAGAACTGGCAAGTCTTTACGCAGAACACCAGGAACGTGTCCTCGCCTTGACTGAAGCCGTAAATCAACACATGGAAAACGCTCAAACACAATTGCAAAGAGTGCGAAGCCGCTTGGGGCGGATTCCGTTAGACCGACAAATTCACCAAGAAAAACAAGCGATCGCTTGGAAACGTCAACAACTGTTACAAGGAACAGCGCGACATTTAGCGCAGGCAAACCAACACTGTCAGATGCTCCGACAAAAGCTAGCCACACTTGACCCCGAAAGCGTTTTGCAACGAGGTTATGCAGTAGTCCGACAACAAGATGGTGCGATCGCGCGTTCCACAGAAGGACTGGCACTCGGACAGGAACTACAAGTTCATCTGGGCACAGGACAAATTAAAGTCAAAATTAGTGAAATTATAAATAGCAAGGAGTAGCTATTTCACGCAATACGGGTATTTTTTATGAGCAAACGCACCAACACCACCGACGGTTCAAGCGATCGCCGCATCAATACCCAATTTCCGAAAGATTGGAACTACGAAGCGACGGTTGCCAAAGTTGAAGGGATCATTCGGCAAATTGAAGCCGGAAAACTAGAACTTGCCGACGTTTTTGAAGAATTTACCGCTGCGGTAGAATACTTGCGCCAATGTGAAATCTTTCTGCAAGAGCGGCAACAGCAGATGAATTTATTAATTGAGACCCTGGCAGACGAGCCAACGTCCTTTTGAGAGATGCCATCAGGCGATACTACCGCGCTTCCTGGCTTCTTTATAGGAAGTCCCGACATTTCTCAAACCAGCCTTAATCATTTGTTGTTCGAGTAAGGCAAAGAAACGAGCGCGATCGCCCCCTCGCACGACTGCCTGATTGTGTGCCTCTGCAAGCGCCACCGGATAGCCATAACCCTTCTGCACCTGAGCCAACATCAAGCTGAGCGAAACATCCAGCTTCTCTGGATTCTCCGCCACCCAAGCGGGAACTTCCACGCGAGCAATTTCAGTCCCGACATGGACGTAGCAGAAGTAGATTTGATGGGCACCGTACAACTCCAGAATTCGTGCAGAACTGCGCCATAGAGGACTGCGTTGACCAGGCTGCAATTGAGACGCCCAGAGGGCAGTATCCCGCAAGGGATCGAAAACCTGGCAGGGTGCCCGGTCAAACTGACCAGGACAATGAGTCATACAGTCGGGAACTGGATGCGGACAGGCTGGCAAACGCAGGAAGTTCAGTGCTTCGCTGCTGCGAGAAGCGCTCAGGTAGCCCATAATTGGAATCCCCGTATCGCGTAGAACATCCCAAGCTTCCAGAATCGGAGGCAAAATATGGTCGCGGGCTTCCCCCGGTAACTGCTCTAGAAACCAATAAATTAGCGATCCATCTACCATTGCTAAGGCAGGGATTGGGGATTCGGGATCGGGAATTGAAGATGGAATTTTCGATTTTCTGTTTCCGTTTCCCTGTCTTGACGTGACTTGTGAAGGTCGGTTAATCCAGCTAGCAGCCAATTCTGCCAGCACAGACGCCTCCGAAGCCGTGCGTCGATAGCCCATCCATTCCTCAGGGCGAATTCCCCACTGGCGGGAAATATATAGGTCTTCCGAGCGATAAAAGACTTCTGGCAGGCTATCTAAGAGCGGATACAAGCTTTGTCCGTAATGCAGCACCACCCGACCCACATTAATCAGATAGCAGTAGGCAATTTCATGGTGACTCGGAGCAATCTGAGACCCGTCTGTAGCAATAATCGTATGGACAGCCGGAGGGGTAGGAAGGTCAATGGCAGTGCTTAGAGATTCAATGGGTGCGGCTGCTGCAAACCCCAAGCGATCGCGCCACTTTTCTTGCAGATGTACTAAATCTGCCTGAGACTTTTGAGCCAGCGTCAGTAAGTGCTGGGCGCGTTCCAAGCGTTGGCGACTGGCAGCAGCCTCTACCGTCAGGTGTTGACTAATCCCCTGCATTTGCCGCGCGAGTTTGGTTAGGTCAAGCATAGTCAGCTATCCGCTTTTCGCCTATCAGCTCTCAGCTTAAAGCATGAAACATCAAGGCGATCGGGATGAATTTATAATTTACACTTGATACTTCTTCATCCCTTAACCTTGGGTTCCCTTTTCTCATCTAAGCCCAAGCCGAGAAATCTTGAGCAAACTGAGACAGAGATAAAAGCTGAATTCGCTCCTGATACGCGACCGACTCTCGTTGAGCAGCAGTATTGTAGCCCCAATCGGCAAGAAACAGCTTGATATCATTGAGGTCTGGTTGCTGTTGCACAGTTTGCAGAGTTTTCAAGCGATCTTCCACAAACCAAAGGTGAACCGACGAATCGCTGCTGAGTTCGCGCAAAATTTCGTACTTAGGACGCCGATTTTCTTTCCCAATAATGCATCGATCGGGTAGTTGGATACCCTGTTGCTGCAACAACTGGCGGACAAAGCGTCCCTCTTTGGTAGTGACGATGTACGTTTGGACGGGTGTATCTGGAAGCGATGCCTTCTCCGATTCCATCCGATGCATTTTTTCAACAACACCTGGATAGAAACGATGCAAGGCTAGCCAACCCTCTAAATCCCTATCAATCCACTCATCCCGGATACGATCGAGCTTCGTGCCGATATCAGCCGCATTCAAATTATCTTCTTGCAAGATTTGCTGAGCCACCCCTGACCAATCTTGCAACATCTTTTCGTCAGGAATGCCCAATATTAGCGCCCGGATTGCCACCGGCATTTCCCAACCGATTTCTATAATCGGTCGTCGCTGGTAGAAACTTTCAGCCAAACCATGTGGAGGTGTGAGATTAGGCGGTGCCCAAATTTGACAGTAGGTGCGCCAAGCTGTCTGAAAATACTCGATTAGCCCGTCACAGATAACACCGTCAAAGTCAAGGGCGAGAATATTTGGATAACTTGCACGCATGGTTCTAAAGCCGCAATCTTTCGGTTTATCTTGGCACAATTTGCCCAACAAGCCCAATAACCAGTAGAGACGCGAGCTATCGCGTCTCTACTAGGTTTCTCAAAACTTAGGTTTCAAAATTTAACTGGGGTGCAAGGATTCGAACCTCGGAATGGCTGGACCAAAACCAGCTGCCTTACCACTTGGCGACACCCCATCGCATCAACCTTCGTTATAGTAGCAGTTCCTACTAGGGAATTGTCAACCATTTTTAGGAAATTTCTCTTAAATCCTTCTTCATCAGTAGATAAATGGTGAAGACTCAGTATGGATTTTTGGAAATTGACGCATAGAAAAGGCTTCTTGAACGCTTACCAGTTAAACAGTGTGGCTCTCCTAGCCAGCTTCTCCCCCTCTTATGGAAAGCGTGCCGGGAAAGTGTTTTAGCTTTTTCGACATCTTTACCTCCTCGAAACCCATATAGGGTGTTGCACAATCATGCGATGATTTTCTTTTAAACTCCGCGCTACCTCGTCTTTGCGCCAGATAATCATCTTTCTACTGTGCAACGCCCCATATAGATCCACAGCTTTTTCGATTAGGCGGGATAAATTCGCAGCCGTCGGTTCGGTTCTTCCCCAAAACTGTCAGAGTTGAGGCGATAGTGTTCGACGAGTTCGTGTTGCATTTTACGAACTTTAGAAGAACGCGGCAGGAGTTCCACCGGCTGTCCTTTGGGAATCACGATTTGCTCCACGGCAAGGCGGGCTTCTTCGAGAGCCTCAATCTCGTCTTCACTACCGCTACTAGTAAATAAGCTGAGTTCGGGGACATCTAGAACCTGAGAGTCATCCATATCCAGCAGACGCCTTAGGGCGCGGGTAATCTGGGGAATGGTACTTGCCTTAATTGCATGGATGGGAACCTGACGGGCTTTGGCAATATGTCGTAGCTTGGAATGGTTTTTTACGTGCGACCGAATCGCCAAAACTGCATCCGCGCTATCCATATCCTTCGTCAGCAAGATGGGCAAATTCAGCACCCGAATGACTTGCTCTAATTGTTGGCTGCTCACCCCATAAGGATAAACGTGCAATGGCAACTCTTCGCCATTTGGCCCCACAAAGGTTTCATTTCCGATCGCCTGAGGTTGATGCCAAGATTGATCCAGCATCTGCTCAAAAGAAGGTGCAAGGTTAGAAGAGACAGGCAATGAAGTAGAGGCAGCTTCTTCTCCTCTAGCTAATAGGTTTTGCGGTTCTGCCCTCATGCCTCGCGTTGATTCTGACTGCATTGGTAATGGAGTCATTTGCCCAGAAGCCCGCCAGCCCATTGGTCGCGGTGGGGCGTCGTGGGTGGAGGATATACGGCTACCTCCGCTCATCGCTGGTCGCATGAGTGACGGTGCTTGGGGGGTCTCATGGGTAATCGTAACTTCCCCAGTCTCGCTGGTTGTCCTAACTTGATAACCCGGCTGACGCCCCCGCAGCAGGGTGTCAACGGTATCGGCAACACTTTCATGTACCACCCAGCGCTGCCGTTCTAGCATTTCAACAGCAATTTCAAAGGTTGGCGGGGCTTTGCGTTCCAATACCGTCTTTTGGCTACCCCGGCGTCTGGCTTCGTCATCTCCCAGAGTTACGGCCTGAATGCCACCCACTAAGTCAGATAACGTTGGATTTTTAATCAGATTTTCAATCCGATTTCCGTGAGCTGTACCCACCAGTTGAACACCTCGTTCAGCAATCGTTCGAGCTGCCAAGGCTTCTAGTTCTGTGCCAATCTCATCAATGACGATGACTTCTGGCATATGGTTTTCCACTGCCTCAATCATGACTTGATGCTGGAGTTCGGGACGGGCGACTTGCATCCGTCTAGCTCTACCAATTGCTGGATGAGGAACGTCACCATCCCCAGCGATTTCGTTGGAAGTGTCGATAATGACAACTCGTTTCTGTAAATCGTCGGCTAAAACTCTGGCGATTTCCCGCAGTGCTGTTGTTTTGCCAACACCGGGACGCCCCAGCATCAGAATCGATTGACCTGTTTCTACCAGGTCGCGAATCATGCCGATGGTGCCAAACACGGCTCGACCTACCCTCAAGGTAAGACCAATGATCTCGCCGCTTCGGTTGCGGATAGCGCTAATCCGGTGCAGAGTTCGCTCTAGCCCTGCTCGGTTATCCCCACCAAAATTTCCTACCCGGTCTACACAATAATTCAGTTGTTCTTTCGATACTGGCGTTTCGGAGAGATACTCTGCCTGTTTAGCAAACCGAGCCTCTGGAAGACGCCCCAAGTCTAGGACAACCTCAACTAACTTATCCCGTCCCGGATGCTGCTCTAAAGGTTGCCGAATTTCATTCGGTAACACGTCCAGTAATTTCTGGAGATCGTCTGTAATCTGCATTCTTTGTACAGTGACGTTTTTATCCACAATCGGTGATTTAAATAACTGATGTTTGTTCTTTACCTGGGAAGCGTTGCAGGTTGGCGATCGCAAGGTTGAAAAGTCGCTTTTTGCAAATCGTCAATCTTTTAACCTCCAACCTTTTAATCGATGACATATCTGAAATCGCGCTTCTACTGGCTATTGGGAAAAGGTTTTGAGTTGAGAAACTAGCGAGTGAGCAAGAGCAACAGCTTGCCAGAGTAAATCCGGCTTTTCTTCCAAGCGTCCAGGTAAGGGTGTTTGACTTGACGCGGAGGCATTCCCACCTACTTCGTTTATATTCATTTTTTCTAATTCATCCAAAATGGGTGATAACAAAACACGAGCGTAGCTGCCATAAGCAATCCCGGCGATATTGGGGGATTGAGCGGGAAAAGTTTGAGTTGGTTTGGGCGGGTTTTTCGTTGATCCCTGGTTCCCTACAGGGATGCTTGATAGAGATGCCCTTCCGACTTTTGACTCTTGGACTTCTGGCTTTTGGTGGTTGTTGAGCAGTCCCATTGTCCTAAGTTTGCCAACAGTGTGGCGATTAGTGCCTCCTGCTAACTGCACATATCCGGGCAATCCCGCAGTTAGAACTTTTTGACCTAACTTTACAGCAGCTATCGTTGTGCCATCGCCAATATCGCCACTCATAGGACGCCCATCTGTTTGCCAGATGAGAGGACAAGGTAGGGGTGCCATCAATTCGTATAGCGCTCGGAGGTAATCAAGCATCGCTTCACCATCTGGACAACTAATGGCTAAAAGCTTGAGCTGGTTTACCCAAGGCGCGATCGCACTCCAGAGTCGTTTAAAGTCTTCTACTCTGCCAACTTGCGTGTGAATTTCTAAGGCATCTACGCCGCTTTGAAATACCAAAGGTGCGATCGCTTCCGGTGCGGATACATAAGAACGAGTATAAATTAAATTATTTGGGCATACGGGAATACACCGTCCGCAGCCATAACAACGTTGATCGATCACCCCTGAAAAACCGTTCTGGCCAAAGTCAAAAGCGATCGCATCAGCCGGACAAATACTTTCACAAGGTCGCCAGCAATCTGCTGGACACTCAGTTGAGTTAAATTCAGCTTTTCGGAAATGAGGATCTTCCCCATCATTTAGGCTGACCATCAGCCACGGCAAACCTTCTACGCAATAGCCGCGATCGCGGGCGGCATCGGCAAGGGTAGCCGCAGCCTTTATACCTTCTTTCGCCGCAGCAATAACTGCTGGGTCAGCGGCAACATCGATACAGTCAGCCCCAGCAAGGGTATATGCCAACGTAAGATTTCGGACGGCAGGGAGGTGTTGGAAACTAGCTCCGCAAATGAGCTTAAACCAGTGACCCTCTCTTAAGGAACGCAAAGGATAGTAGGTATCAGTCACCCTTATATGCTAGTGCGTTCCCGGATAAATGGGGAGATCCAAGTAGCAAAAATTAGGGGAGTTTTCACCACTCCCCCTTTCATAGAAACCGTAAGCATCAGGGGTTTGCCTTTAGTCAGCGATCGCATTGAGCAGCACTTCCGCCAAGGTCATATCTGCCATATCATCCAGCGTTATCGTGTCGCAGATATCAAACTTTGCCCCTGCACCTTGTAAGTCATCATCCAACGCCTTTAAAAACCGAGCTGCTGTAGCGTCTGACCCTACTTGAATCATCGAAATCGCCAGTTCTTCATCGCGTTCCATCTGTCGGGACGCCTCAATAATCGCCCGCATCACGCCTTTTCGGTCATCGGGTTCACCATCTGTGACCACCAAAATGGTTTCGCCACCCACCTTAGTCTGACCGGCTGCTTTCCGCTGAAAGTAGGCAGTGATCGCATCTTGTAATACACCTGCTAAATTAGTTGTGCCAGCCGGGTCGTTTTCTTGAAAAATTTGTGCGACTTTACTGGAATTCACATTCTCATAGCGTTTAAATCGGCTGGAAAATAAGTAAACTGTGATCCCATCCGGGTCAAACTGTTCGCATTTTCGCGCCAACGCCAAGGTAGACTCTTGTGCCGCATCCCAGCGGCTTCTGCCTCCCGGCTGGTCTGGCGTAGACATACTGCCGCTTTTGTCAATAATTAACGTATAATCCCGATCTTCTGCGCTCATTAGCTAATCTCCCCATTATTTTTTTAGATCGAATGACTTGCTGCTGATTCCGCAACAAAATTGCGATTAAATACTGGCAAGCAAAATTTTGGATTTCAGATATGGAATCCAAAATCCAAAATAAACAGACAGCACCTAGTCGTTAATGGCGTTGAGCAACACTTCCTGTAAAGTCATGCCCTCCATGTCATCCAGCGTTACAGTGTCGCAAATATCAAACTTTGCCCCGGCACCTTGCAAATCATCATCCAAGGCTTTCAGAAACCGACTCGCCGTTTGATCCGAACCCACTTGAATGAAGGAGATGGCTAATTCTTCATCTCTATCCATTCGGCGAGAGGCTTCAATAATCACCCGCATCACGGCTTTGCGGTCATCGGGTTCACCATCTGTAATCACTAGAATTGTCTCGCCATTTGGCTTAGTCTGACCAGCCGCCTTCCGCTCAAAGTAGTTGTCAGTGGCGTTTTTCAAGACATCGGCAAGATTCGTAGTGCCAGAGGGATCGTTTTCTTGGAATATCTGCGCTACCTTGCTAGAAGTCACATTATCAAATCGCTTAAACCGACCGGAAAATAGGTAAAGCGTAATCCCATCGGGATCGAACTTTTCACATTTTCTCGCCAACGCCAGAGTAGATTCCTCTGCGGTTTCCCAACGGCTTCTACCGCTCGGTGGCTCTGGGGTAGACATACTCCCGCTTTTATCGATGATTAATGTATAGTCACGGTCTTCTGCCACAGATCCTCCTTCCACCAAAGATAACCTCCAGTGTTTGTCAAGATTTCCCAATCTAGCGTAGCCCACCTGCTGTGACTATCTAGTTGGATTAGATAAAAGAAATATAAAAATTTCTACAGCAGAGAGGGGCGTAAATATTTGTCTGGTGATCGCTGCTGGCTTCTACGGCTTAGTCTCCCGCAAGGCTTGCAAATAATCAATCGCCGCCTCAAGTTTAGAGGGATATGCATCGGCAAACTCTTCAAACCAAAGACCTTCTTCTGAAAGTGGCTTTAAATTTTTCAGCCATTCTCGCGCTTGGTTTTTGAATACTTCCCGTTGTTTCTGCCTTAGTTGCTCCTGTTTGAGTTGTTCTTCTCTGAGTTGTTGCTGTTTTTTTAGCTGTTCTGTACGTTCTTGTTCTTCAAACTCAGCCCTAATTTGAGCCAGAACAATGTCTTCAGATGAGCTAATCGGCTCGTTTTGCCATTTTTGCCGGGGCAATTTCGGAATTGCGTTTGCAGCAAGCGGGAGGTTCGCAGAATGATTTTGTAAGAAGTTCGCTGGTTGCGGTTTGACTGGTTCTTCTTTCAGTTGTGGCGGTTTTTGCAGTTCTTTTGGTTTATCTTTTGTCTCATACTCAGCTTTGACTGCCGCGAGTATGTCATCGATTGATTCCATAATTTTGGACGCCTCTAGAGAGATTTTAGATTTCTCTTCACGATCAAAATCCCAAATCCCAAATTAGACTTTGAACTTAGTCAATAATGGCATTGATCAACACTTCCGTTAGGGTCATGTCCTCCATGTCATCCATCGTGACTGTGTCGCAGATATCAAACTTTGCCCCAGCACTTTGCAGTTCATCATCCAGCACTTTCAGAAATTTTGTTGCCTGCGCGTCTGTGCCAACTTGGATAAAGGAAATCGCGAGTTCTTCATCCCGATCCATATGGCGCGACGCTTCAATAATTACCTTCATTACCGCTTTCCGGTCATCCGGTTCCCCATCTGTGACGACTAAAATGGTATCTCCATTGGGCTTGGTTTGTCCTGCTGCTTTACGCTGGAAGTAGTTATTCGTCGCATCTAGAAGGACTGCCGCTAAGTCAGTGCGTCCAGACGGTTCGTTTTCGCGGAAAATTTGTGCAACTTTACTGGCGTTTACATTGTCATAGCGTTTGAATCGACCGGAAAATAGATAGATAGTGATGCCATCCGGATCAAATTCTTCACATTTACTGGCTAAAGCGAGAGTAGACTCCTGCATCATGACCCAGCGGCTTTTCCCGCCTGACTGGTCTGTCATCGACATACTGCCGCTTTTGTCAATAATTAATGTATAGTCGCGGTTTTCTACCATAAGAGTTTGCCTTATTTGCTTACTTCTTTAAAGGTATCAAAATCCTCTAGCCGAGCTAAAACGTCTGTAGGTCATAAAGCTTGACTATTCAGACGTTCCAGCTCGTTTTAGCTCGACATGACTTAGAGCTACACCCAAGCATTGGTGCGACCCTAAGATTGGATTGACTGACGCGGGTTTAAGCAGCAGCGATCGCGTTTTTAAGCGGTGTCCAGCGGAAAGCGCGATCGCCTCCCATTTCTACAGCAATCTTTAGGCGTGGTTCTATACTTGGCAAGGTGGTTAAATATTCCACTTCCTCACGGGACAATACGTGTCCTTCAATTATCCACAGCACCAGTCCCTTCGATTTGGGAGGTAGTTGTTCCAACTGATAGGTCACGATAGGTGGCACGTAGTAAACACGAATGTCTTTCTTGCCCAAATGCGCGGGACGAACGCCGTGTACGCCAGTTAAATACGTTGCTACGTCGCCGAGTCCCCGTGCTGATAGGCTTAAAGTGGTATAGCCAGCTGCACGCAACCGCCGCTGGTAACGCCCTTCAAACCCTCCTTCTAAGGGTACATACGTTCCTAAAGCACCTGACTTTTCCAAGTCTTTGACGAATTGATTGCCGATGGTGATCAGTGCCATATTTTTATGTTCTACCCAGCTTTAAGTTTTGTTAATTGCTGCTGGCAATTTATTATAGTTGGGCGCTGAGGAACCTATCAACTTTAAGCAAAAAGCAATGTGCAACAAAAGCTTTGAAAATTTTAGTAAGGTTGCACTTTTTCCAGACAGTGTTGAGTTTTGAGCCTCGTTTGAACATAGGCTTACAGACAATCGAGGTTAAACTGTTTGGGCGATCGCGCTTTTTGTGGAGATGCGATCGCTACGTAGAGCTGTAAAGATTTGACTTATTTTGACTCAACATCTACTCAAAATAAGTGAATAGGCTTCTCGTGAAGATGGAATCGCAATCGACCTAATCCCAAAAATCATGTACTGGTAATCCCTTATTGCGCTTTAATACCACAGGTCGGAAAAAAAAAGCTCAAACAGGTAACGTTAAACGGCTGAATCTATGCTTGAAAGCCAGCTTGCTTCTATCCGCAATCTCTTGTAGTCCTTTTAACTGTAGGGAAAATGTCGCCGGAGTTGTAATACAGTGTTTACAAATACTGTGCAAACACATTGTGAAATGCTATAACCGACCTAAGTGCGGGTCGTTGGTATGCGATCGCCTTCTTCCTTATCTATCCGTAAGCCGTTAACTGGACAGTTGTCTTCTGGATCTGGAGTTGCACGACAAGCGAGGCAGACGATCCAGCAGACCGCTAAATTTTTTTGGCACAATTGCTAGACAAGTTGTAACAAATCGTTTATAGTTAACGATTGTGATCAAAATTCGAGCAGCTATTGCCGCTGAAGTTGAAATCGAGTCCAGGGACAGCACGCCTTGCGAGTGAAAAACTATTGAGTCTTTCTCATAAGAGGTTAGTGCCCCCAAGCGAGCGTAAAGCAACAGAGACATCGATTTCAGGATTAGCGACGATCTAGAAGGTTTCTTGAGAAGAACCCTTTTCAGCCGGAAAAAGCCCTTTCGCTTTCTCGGATACTGGATGGCTTGCCACCTAAGTCCCCGCGAATATAGGCAACGCGCTTCTAGCGCTTACCCGACCGTCGAATAGCTTCATCCCAGCTAAAGAAAAAGCCTAAGTTAGGCTGACTTGAAAGCTTGCCTCTCTCAATCCGAGGATGCGCCCCAGCTGGCTGGTTTGATAACAACGTTTGTTGGAGCAAGCGGATTTACGAAATACTCGTAATCCCGCCTCTTTGTACTGTGTAAAAAGGAGAGACCAGAAAGCCGTGTCTGTTGGTATCCTCGGCACCAAACTCGGCATGACCCAAATATTTGACGAAACAGGAAAAGCAATTCCTGTGACGGTCATTCAAGCAGGGCCATGCACCGTTACGCAAATTAAAACCAAAGCAACAGATGGCTATACTGCCGTCCAGCTTGGTTATAAAGAAGTCAAACCCAAGAGTTTGAACAAGCCTGAATTGGGTCACTTGGCAAAATCAAGCGCTCCTCCCTTGAAAAAACTGCGAGAGTATCGCTTTGAGAATGTGGGAGAGTTTGAGCTAGGGCAAGAACTCAAACCAGATATTTTTACTGCGGGTCAAATTGTGGATGTAATCGGCACAAGCATCGGAAAAGGCTTCGCCGGTTATCAAAAACGCCATAACTTTAAGCGAGGACCCATGTCCCACGGTTCCAAAAACCACCGTCTACCTGGTTCGATCGGTCCTGGAACCACACCAGGGCGTGTTTATCCTGGTAAGCGGATGGCAGGTCGTCTAGGTGGCACGCGCGTTACCGTTCGCAAATTGACAGTAGTGCGGGTAGACGCAGAACGCAATTTGCTACTGATCAAAGGAGCGGTTCCTGGTAAGCCAGGGGCGCTGGTTAATATTGTTCCTGCCAAGAAAGTAGGTCGAAAGTAGTCATTTTCTAAGGTCAGGCTGGCTAATCGCTAAGAGCTTTTGATACTTAGCAATCTTCAATTAGCAATTAGCAATTAGCAACGAACAAAGGACAACGGATATGGTTAACTGTGTAGTACGAAACTGGAACGGGGAAGAGGTCGGACAGGCAACTCTAGAATTAAAAGTTGCTAAAGAAGAGAATGCGGCTCATATCGTCCACCGAGCCTTAGTAAGGCAACAGGCGAATGCTCGTCAAGGCACAGCCAGCACCAAAACCCGCGCGGAAGTTAGGGGGGGAGGTCGTAAGCCTTGGCGTCAAAAAGGGACGGGTCGCGCTCGTGCTGGGTCGATTCGTTCACCACTGTGGCGAGGCGGCGGTGTCATCTTTGGTCCTAAGCCAAGAGACTATGATACAAAGATGAACCGGAAGGAACGGCGTTTAGCACTGAGAACCGCCTTCTTTAGCCGAGCTGAAGACATGATTGTGGTGGAGGAATTTGCTGACAAGTTGCCTCGGCCTAAGACTAAAGAATTGGTAGAAGCGATCGCACGTTGGGGCGTCCAACCAGATTCTAAAGTCCTGCTGATCCTAGCTGAACGGGAAGAAAACGTTTATTTGTCAGCCCGGAACGTTGCCAAAATGAAGATCATCCCTGCCACCCAATTGAATATCTTTGACCTGTTGGCAGCTGACAAAATCGTGACAACGCCATCCGCCCTTGCCAAAATTCAGGAGGTTTACAGTGAGTCAGTATAACCCCCGCGAACTTGCGGATCTGGTGTATCGACCGATCGTAACTGAAAAGGCAACTCTGCTGATGGAGCAGAACAAGTATGTCTTTGAAGTTGTTCCCAAAGCGACTAAGCCAGAAATTAAAGCAGCAATTGAAGACCTCTTTAAAGTAAAGGTTGTGAGTGTGAACACCCTTCGCCTACCGCGCAAAAAGCGTCGCGTCGGCAAATTTGCAGGGTTTAAGCCTCAGTACAAGCGAGCAATTGTAACTCTGGCAAGCGGAGAAACCATTACCCTCTTCCCAGAAGTTTAATAAGTTGGAAAGTTGGAAAGTTGAAATTTTAAATTTTAACTAATTTCAACCATCTCAACGGAAAGCCGCCCTACAAGCGTCTTCAAACTTCAACCTTCAAACCTCTTTTTTAAGTTATGGGCATCCGTTCTTATCGGCCTTATACTCCCAGTACTCGTCAAGTTACCATTTCGGACTTTGCCGAAGTTACGCGGAGTGAGCCGGAAAAGTCACTAACCTACACAAAGCACCGCCCCAAAGGTCGAAACAATCGTGGGGTGATTACTAGCCGCCGTCGAGGTGGTGGTCATAAACAACTCTATCGGGAAATCGATTTTCGCCGCGATAAGCGTAATATCCCGGCAAAAGTGGCAACCATTGAGTACGATCCAAATCGCAATGCCCGGATTGCCCTGGTTTATTACCAGGATGGCGAAAAGCGGTATATTCTTCACCCAGTCGGCTTAACCGTCGGTACAGTTATCACTGCTGGCCCAGACGCCCCAATTGAAATTGGCAACGCATTACCATTAAGCAAAATTCCGTTAGGAACTGCCGTTCACAACGTAGAACTGACTGCTGGACGGGGCGGGCAAATTGTTCGCGCTGCTGGTGCCACTGCACAAGTAGTCGCTAAAGAAGGTGACTATGTCACCATCAAGCTACCCTCCGGTGAAGTCCGCATGATCCGCCGCGAGTGCTACGCTACCATCGGACAAGTCGGCAATGTTGAGCATCGCAACTTGAGTGCTGGTAAAGCTGGTCGTAATCGCTGGAAGGGACGCCGTCCGAAGGTAAGAGGCAGTGTCATGAACCCAGTCGATCACCCACATGGCGGTGGTGAGGGACGGGCACCAATTGGTAGAAGTGGACCAGTCACACCTTGGGGTAAGCCAACTTTAGGTGCTAAGACCCGTAAGCGGAACAAGCCAAGCAATAAATTAATTGTCCGGCGTCGTCGCAAATCTTCTAAGCGAGGTCGGGGCGGTCGGGAGTCCTAGGATTTTAGATTTTGGATTTTAGATTAGCAATACGTCCAAAATCCAAAATCCAAGATCCAAAAATCCAGAAGTAATTGGGGTTATTTGAACTATGGGTCGTTCTCTTAAAAAAGGTCCTTTTGTTGCGGACCATTTGTTGAAAAAGATTGAAAATTTGAATGCTAGGGGCGATAAGCAGGTTATTAAAACTTGGTCTCGTGCTTCAACTGTATTGCCGCAAATGGTAGGTCACACCATCGCGGTTCATAACGGGCGGACTCACGTGCCAGTTTACGTCACCGAGCAAATGGTAGGGCATAAGTTGGGAGAATTCGCTCCAACTCGCACCTTCCGGGGACACTCGAAAGATTCCAAGGCAAAGAGGTAATTTTGAAGTTTGGGTTTTGAGATTATTCAGAATTCCAAATTCAAAATTATTAAAAGGGAGAAATCTATGGCAGTTGATACTACAGAAGAAGTGAAAGCGATCGCGCGATACATCCGGATGTCTCCCCACAAGGTGCGCCGGGTTCTCGACCAAATTCGGGGACGCTCCTATCGGGAAGCACTGATCGTTCTGGAATTTATGCCCTATCGGGCTTGCGATCCCGTCCGCAAGGTACTGCGCTCAGCAGCCGCCAATGCCGAACATAATGCCGGTTTAGACCCTGCAAGATTAGTGGTTTCTAAGGCTTATGCCGACCAAGGCTCAACCTTGAAGCGCTTCCGGCCCCGCGCTCAAGGTCGTGCATATCAAATTCGTAAACCAACGTGTCATATCACCGTAGCTGTTGCACAAGCAGCAGCAGATGAATAACACTACTTTGGCTAAGCGCTAATTGTCAGAAACAAGCTTTTGAACAATTAGCAATTAGCAATTAGCTGATTTAAGAGGACGCATTCGTGGGACAGAAAATTCATCCAATTGGTTTTCGGCTGGGGATTACCCAAGAACATCGCTCCCGTTGGTTTGCGGATGCTAAGCGCTACCCAGAACTCCTGCAAGAAGACCACACTATTCGGCAGGTCGTAGAGAAAAAACTCAGTAACGCTGGTATCTCCCAAGTACGGATTGAGCGTAAAGCCGATCAAATTGACTTAGAAATCCACACAGCTCGACCGGGTGTTGTGGTAGGTCGCGGTGGTACTGGCATTGAAGTATTACGCGGCGATCTTCAAGAAGCTTTAGGCGGTGGCAATCGTCAAATTCGGATCAACGTGATCGAAGTAGCACGGGTAGATGCCGACGCCGGACTGATTGCTGAGTATATTGCCCAACAGTTAGAGCGACGAGTTTCCTTCCGGCGCGTCGTGCGTCAGGCGATTCAACGTGCCCAACGCGCTGAAGTCCAGGGAATTAAAGTACAAGTCAGCGGACGGTTAAACGGGGCGGAAATTGCCCGAACCGAGTGGACAAGGGAAGGCAGAGTTCCTCTGCATACTCTTCGAGCCAACATTGACTACGCTTACCGCACTGCCAAAACTATTTACGGCATTCTTGGCGTTAAAGTTTGGATCTTCAAAGGTGAAGTGATTCCTGGTCAGGAAGAAATTCCGGCTCCTAACAACGCTCAGCCTAGACGTCGTCAACAGCGTCGTCGCCAGCAATTTGAAGACCGCTCTAATGAATAGGTTGATAGGTAATCGGTAATCGGTAATGGGTAATCAAAAAGAAAACGCCCAATTACCAGTTACCAATTACTAATTACCAATTATCAATTACCCATTACCAAGTCATGTTAAGTCCCAGAAGAACAAAATTTCGCAAACAGCAGCGCGGGCGGATGAACGGTTTGGCAACTCGCGGCAGTAGCCTAAACTTCGGTGACTTTGGCCTCCAATCCACAGAACCTTCTTGGATTACCTCCCGTCAAATTGAAGCCAGCCGCCGAGCCATGACCCGCTACATCCGTCGGGGTGGAAAAATCTGGATTCGGATCTTCCCCGATAAACCAGTTACAATGCGCCCTGCTGAAACCCGTATGGGTTCTGGTAAAGGTTCGCCGGAATTTTGGGTAGCTGTCGTGAAGCCAGGCCGGATCTTGTTTGAGATTGCCGGGGTTCCTGAAGAAACCGCCAGGGAGGCGATGCGTCTAGCTTCCCACAAGTTGCCAATTAAGACGAAGTTCATCACTCGTGAAGAAGAAGGGACTGTGTGAGTTATGGCTCTGCCCAAGATAGAAGAAGCCAGAAATTTAGGCGATCGAGAACTGGCTGAAGAAATTTTAGCTGTCAAGCGTCAGCTGTTTGATTTACGGCTGCAACAGGCAACCCGACGCTTGGAAAAGTTACACCAGTTCAAGCATACGAAGCATCGTTTAGGTCAGCTCCTAACTGTAGAAGGGGAGCGGCAACGGGCTGCAAAGGCTCAAAAGCCACAACCAGATGCAACATCCGAGGAGTAGACCCCAATGGCAGTTAAAGAACGAGTTGGCTTGGTCGTCAGCGACAAGATGCAAAAGACCGTAGTGGTTGCTGTCGAGAACCGCTCACCGCACCCCAAGTACGGAAAAATTGTAGTGCGTACAAAGCGTTACAAAGCTCACGACGAAGAAAATCAGTGCAAGGTAGGCGATCGCGTCCGGATTTCCGAAACACGTCCTCTAAGCCGCACCAAACGATGGGCAGTGGCTGAAATTCTCAACCGTGAGGTTCAATAAGTAAAGTTATGAGTTTTGAGTTTGTAAAGGCGGGTTCATCGAAAATTTCGATTTGACACCGATATTTAATGAGGTAAACCCGTCAGTAACAAGTTTTAAGCGGAAATCTAACGAAAGAATGTCGGGAATAAAAATCAAACTTCTTACGTTCTTTCTTTTGCTAAAACTTAAAACTTACAGCTCAAAACTATTATTCAAAACTTACGCATCCGAAGCTAAGAACTATGATTCAGCCCCAATCTTACCTTAATGTCGCAGACAACAGCGGCGCTCGTAAATTGATGTGCATCCGCGTCTTAGGTGCCAGTGGCCGACGCTATGCCGGTGTTGGCGACGTAATCATTGCGGTCGTCAAAGATGCCATTCCCAATATGGCGGTTAAAAAGTCGGATGTTGTGCGAGCCGTGATTGTCCGTACCCGAAAAAATATGCGCCGGGACAGCGGTATGAGTATTCGCTTCGATGATAACGCCGCCGTCATCATCAACGCAGATGGCAACCCTAGAGGGACGCGCGTTTTTGGGCCAGTTGCACGCGAGCTGCGCGACAAAAACTTCACCAAAATTGTTTCTCTAGCTCCGGAGGTACTCTAATGGCCGCAAAAAAACAGTCTAAAAGAAACGGGACGAAGCTTCCCCAGCGCTATAAAATGCATGTCAAAAAAGGCGACACAGTACAAGTGATTGCCGGTCGTGATAAAGGCAAGGTTGGTGAAATTTTGCGGACGCTTCCCCAAGAAAGTCGAGTAATTGTCAAAGGCATCAACATTAAAACCAAGCACGTTAAACCTCAACAAGAAGGTGAATCCGGTCAAATCGTGACAGTAGAGGCACCAATCCATAGCTCTAACGTGATGCTTTACTCGGCTCAACAAAAGATTGCCAGCCGCATTTGCTACACCTTGAATGAAGAAGGACGCAAAGTGCGGATGCTCAAAAAAACGGGTGAAATTATTGACTAAATAGTTGTTAGTTACAGCATATTGCTAATTACTAACTGCTATTTCCCCTGACCAAGCCCAGGGATATTAAGGAAAAAACAATGACACAAAAACTGAAAACGCTGTACCAAGATACGATCGTTCCTAAACTGATGACTCAGTTTAATTACACGAATACCCATCAGGTACCCAAAGTCATAAAGGTTACGGTTAATCGAGGTTTAGGTGAGGCTTCTACCAACGCTAAAGCGTTGGAATCTTCCCTTGCTGAAATTGCCAAAATTACGGGTCAAAAACCAGTAGTGACGCGGGCGAAAAAGGCGATCGCTGGATTTAAACTTCGCCAAGGGATGCCAGTCGGCGTGATGGTGACTCTGCGGGCGGATCGGATGTATGCCTTTCTCGACCGATTAATTAACCTGTCCTTGCCACGGATTCGGGACTTTCGCGGCATTAGTCCCAAGAGCTTTGATGGTCGGGGAAATTACAGCTTAGGCATTAGAGAACAGCTGATATTTCCAGAAATAGAATACGACAGCATCGACCAAATTCGGGGCATGGACATTTCCATCATTACTACAGCAAATACCGACGAAGAAGGCCGCGCCTTGCTAAAAGAAATGGGAATGCCTTTCCGGGATCAATGAGGCAGTCAAAATAAGGAGGGAATAATGGCGGCAAACGACACAATTTCAGATATGCTGACTCGCATTCGGAATGCGAATCTGGCGCGGCACCAAACAACAGAAATACCAGCGACAAAGATGACTCGCAGTATTGCCAAAGTCCTCAGGGAGGAAGGCTTTATTGCTGAATTTGAAGAAGTTGGCGAAGGGATTAAGCAACACTTGCTAATTTCTCTAAAGTACAAAGGCAAAAACCGTCAACCGATTATTAATACCTTGAAGCGGGTCAGCAAACCTGGTCTGCGGGTCTACTCTAACCGCAAAGAACTACCCCGCGTGCTGGGCGGTATCGGAATTGCGATCATTTCTACCTCCAGCGGCATTATGACTGACCGGGAAGCACGGCGTCAGGGTGTAGGTGGAGAAGTGCTTTGCTACATCTGGTAGATAAGCTAATAGCTATTAGTTATTAGCTATTAGCTCGATTGGCTGGTAGGTTTCAAAAACCTAGAAAAGCACAGACTTTCGGACTCACCGATAGACCAAAAGCTAACAGCTAACAGCTAACGGCTAACGGCTAATTGATTAGGAGGATTAAGTCATGTCTCGTATTGGCAAACGCCCTATTAATATTCCTGCTAAGGTACAAGTCTCGATCGAAGGGCAACATGTTGCAGTGAAAGGGCCTAAAGGAGAACTATCCAGGGTTCTACCATCTGAGGTGAGTATAGAGCAGGAGGGAGAAACGATCTTGGTCAAGCGGCGGGATGAATCTCGCGCAGCTCGTCAACGCCACGGTCTTTCTCGTACTCTGATTGCCAACATGGTCGATGGAGTTTCTCAAGGATTTCAGCGTCGTCTAGAAATCCAGGGAGTCGGTTATCGTGCGGCAGTTCAAGGTCGCAATCTGATTCTGAGCGTGGGTTACAGTCATCCAGTTCAGATTGAACCTCCCGACGGTGTTCAAATGGCCGTAGAAAACAACACAAATGTAGTTGTAAGCGGCATTGATAAAGAAATCGTAGGAAATATCGCTGCTCGAATCCGTGCTGTCCGTCCACCGGAAGTTTACAAGGGTAAAGGCATTCGCTATGCGGGTGAAGTCGTAAGACGTAAAGCTGGAAAGGCAGGTAAGAAGTAAAGATGAAGCTAACTCGTAAAGAACTAATTCAACGTCGGCATCACCGGGTGCGGCGTAAGGTAAATGGCAGTAGTGAGCGTCCTCGGTTAGCTGTCTTTCGATCCAATCAGCATATTTATGTCCAGGTAATTGACGACACTCAACAACGTACTCTTGCCTGTGCCTCAACTTTGGAACCGGATCTAAAATCACAGTTAACAACAGGAGCTTCCTGTGCCGCCTCTGTTGAGGTAGGCAAGTTAATTGCTCAGCGAGCGATCGCTCAAGGCATTTCGAGGGTTGTCTTTGACCGAGGCGGCAACCTTTATCACGGTCGAATCAAAGCCCTGGCAGACGCTGCTCGCGAAGCTGGGTTGGATTTCTAAAGACAAGCATGCAAAAGGCAAAAGTAAAAAGAAAGAAGTTTTTATGTTCATATTTCTACCTTTGATTTCTCTTTCTTTTGCCTTTTTACATTTTTAGTTTTTACTCTCACTCTCAAGGTTCAGGATAAAACTATGGCAAAAGAGCGTCGGAAAAGTTCTGCGCGTCGGGAAAAAGAAATTACCTTTCAAGAACGGGTGATCCAGATCCGTCGTGTTAGTAAGGTCGTCAAAGGCGGTAAAAAACTCAGCTTCCGCGCGATCGTTGTCATTGGCAATGAGCGCGGTCAAGTTGGCGTCGGCGTTGGCAAAGCAAGTGATGTAATTGGAGCTGTTCGTAAAGGCGTTGCCGATGGCAAAAAACACTTAATTGACATCCCCTTGACCAAGGCAAATTCTATCCCCCATCCTATTAACGGAGCCGGGGGTGGTGCCCAAGTGATGATGCGACCCGCAGCTCCAGGAACGGGCGTTATTGCCGGTGGTGCTGTACGTACTGTGCTGGAGTTAGCAGGTGTGCGTAACATCTTGGCAAAACAGCTGGGTTCTAATAACCCCTTGAACAATGCTAGAGCTGCCGTGAATGCTCTTTCCACCTTGCGTACATTTTCTGAAGTGGCTGAAGAACGCGGGATTCCTATCGAAAATCTCTACGCCTAAATTTAGCCATCAGCGATTAGCTATTAGTGACTCTCAGTTTAAAGGCAACTTTAATATCTTGGACAAACAACAAAACACTAACAGCTAATAGCTTCCCCAAAAAATAAGTCGTCAATCCTCAAGGTCAAGCGAATGAGATTAGAAGATGCAGTTCCTAAAAAAGGCTCAAAGAAGCGCCGCCGACGCATTGGACGAGGTATAGCAGCTGGTCAAGGTGCCAGTGGTGGCTTTGGGATGCGCGGTCAAAAATCTAGATCGGGGCGGGGCACACGACCCGGATTTGAAGGCGGACAAATGCCACTGTACCGTCGCCTGCCTAAGTTAAAGCACTTTACGGTCATTAATCGTAAGCAATACACTACGATCAACGTAAGTAAGCTGGCATCACTCCCTGCTAACACGGAAGTGACTCTAGACTCATTGATGGAGTTTGGCATTCTCACCGCAAATCATGGTTCTCTGAAAATCCTCGGTGACGGTGAACTGAATGTGGCTCTGAACGTAAAAGCAGCAGCTTTCACTAGCTCGGCTCGCAGCAAGATTGAAGCCGCTGGTGGCAGTTGTGAAGTTGTTGCTGCCCGTGCCCATAAGGGTTAAACATATTGCATGCCAGCGTCTCTTGCTCATCGTTGAGGTATTCCTTACATGGTCGTTAGTCGAGACAAAAGCCCAACTGCTCAGGAAACCTTTGCACAGATGGCTCAAGCAGCCGGTCTTAGAGGTCGGCTGCTTCTCACCATCGGCTTGCTGATTTTAGTTCGCATTGGCATCTTTTTGCCAGTACCGGGAATTGACCGGGCTAGGTTTGCTCAAGATATTCAAAATAACCAATTAATTGGATTTCTGGACATCTTCTCTGGGGGCGGAATTACCGCCTTGGGAATTTTTGCTCTAGGGATTTTGCCCTATATCAATGCCTCCATCATTATCCAATTACTAACAGCTGCCATTCCTTCTTTGGAAAAATTGCAGAAGGATGAAGGAGAAGCTGGAAGGCGAAAAATCTCTCAGATTACTCGCTATGTAGCGCTGGGAGGGGCTTTGATTCAAACTAGCTTCATTGCGGTATGGCTTGAACGCTATGCAACAAACGTTCGGGGACCCCTGTTTATCGCGGAGACTGCACTCGCTCTAACCGCTGGTTCAATGTTTGTTATGTGGGTGTCAGAGCTGATTACCGAGCGGGGGGTTGGTAACGGCGCTTCTTTGTTGATTTTCATCAATATTGTTGCAGTTCTACCTAAATCCCTTGGGCAAACTATTAATTATGCCCAGGTTGACAATCGCAATGTAGGACCCGTGATCATTCTGCTGCTAGTTTTCCTAGTCATGATCTTGGGAATTGTGTTTGTGCAGGAGGGAACCAGGCGGATTCCGATTATTTCGGCACGCCGACAGGTAGGTAAACGACTCTACCGGGAAAGGACGAGCTACCTGCCTTTGCGGCTGAACCAGGGTGGAGTTATGCCGATCATTTTTGCCTCTTCCGTTCTAATTTTCCCAGGTTTCCTAGCTCAGATGACTCAAAATACGGGCAATAATCCGGTCTTGAGTCAAATACATCAAGTTCTCAATCAAGTTGCGAATGCTCTAAATCCCAATAGTCAGACGCCCGGAGTTTATGAGGTCGTTTATCTGATCTTGATTCTGTTTTTCAGCTACTTTTACGCATCTTTGATTGTAAATCCTGTGGATTTATCACAGAACTTGAAAAAGATGGGAGCCAGCATACCTGGCATCCGTCCAGGTCGGGCTACTAGCGATTACGTTGAAGGAGTTTTGAATCGGCTAACTTTCTTAGGCGCTATCTTTTTGGGATTAGTGGCAATTGTGCCCACAATTGTAGAAAGAGCCACCGGCATTACAACTTTTCAAGGGCTGGGAGCTACTTCTTTGCTGATTTTGGTGGGCGTGGCAATTGATACAGCAAAGCAAATCCAAACCTATGTCATTTCCCAGCGCTATGAAGGAATGGTGAAGCAGTAGTGACGCGATTGATTTTTTTGGGGCCGCCAGGAGCGGGGAAGGGAACTCAGGCACATATCCTCGCTCAAGAGCTGGAAATTCCTCATGTTTCCACGGGTGATATCTTGAGAAATGCCAAGGCGGCTGGAACTGAACTCGGTTTGAAGGCGAAGTCCTATATGGATCGAGGTGAGTTGGT
Organism: Trichocoleus sp. ST-U1; assembly: GCF_039961835.1. NCBI lineage: Bacteria > Bacillati > Cyanobacteriota > Cyanophyceae > Leptolyngbyales > Trichocoleusaceae > Trichocoleus > Trichocoleus sp. ST-U1. Next base: position 26,085 of record NZ_JAMPJZ010000035.1, on the reverse strand, counting down.
TCCCGATGCTTTGATATTGGATTTGGTGCGCGATCGCTTGACCCAAACAGATGCCCAACCTGGTTGGATTTTAGATGGTTTCCCCCGTAACGTCTCTCAGGCAACTTTTCTGGATGAATTGTTGCAAAAATTAGACCAAGTCTCCGATTACGTTCTCAATCTGGAAGTTGCGGACGAAGTTTTGGTAGATCGGATGCTGGAACGAGGTCGCAAGCAAGGACGAACGGATGATACAGAAGAAGTCATTCGTCATCGTTTGGAAGTTTATCGCAACCAAACGGCTCCGCTAATTGATTTCTACAAGCAGCGCCAACAGTTGGTTTCAATTGATGGCGATCGCTCTCTAGAGGAAGTTACTTCCGCACTCAAACAAGTTGTTCGTTCTTGACAGGAGCGGGTGCGATCGCCCAATGTCAGGGGTCAGTTCGTTGCTAATCTACTTTCCAGACTGGCGGCTGCGACTGACCCCCAACCTGATGAAGTAAATTTTTGATAAAATATGTTAATAAGACCTTAACTGTCAGTCAGGGGAATGAGCTGTGAATGACAGTAGGCAAGCTGAAGAATTGAGGAAAAGGATAACTTGGCTAAACAAGATTTAATTGAAATGGAAGGCACGGTAACAGAATCCCTGCCTAATGCAATGTTTCGCGTTGATTTAGACAATGGGTTTAATGTATTAGCCCATATTTCCGGGAAAATCCGCCGGAATTACATCAAGATTCTACCGGGCGATCGCGTCAAAGTGGAACTCACCCCATACGACCTAACCAAGGGTAGAATAACTTACCGGCTACGCAACAAAAAGTAGTTGCGAAAAAAAGCGACTCGCTCGTTTTTAAAAGCTTGTGTTATGAAAAAATTCATCAATCAGATGAACTTTTAAATACACTTAAAAAGTGATATAATGTAGAGCTTGCAATGTAGCCAAAATAGGCATGAAAGTTCGAGCATCAGTCCGAAAAATTTGTGAAAAATGCCGTGTCATTCGGCGGCGCGGTCGAGTCATGGTGATTTGTTCTAACCCAAAACACAAGCAACGCCAAGGTTAACTCAACCCGATCCTCAGGACAAGTTTATAGCACTAAAAACAAGACTAGGGAGACAACAAGCGTGGCACGGATTGCTGGGGTAGACCTTCCTCGCGATAAGCGCGTAGAAATTGGTCTGACTTACATTTATGGAATTGGACTCTCGCGCTCCAAAGAAATTTTGGCAGCATCCAAAGTTAATCCAGACACAAGAGTAAAAGACTTAAGTGATTCCGACGTTGCTGCTCTGCGCGAAGCAGTGGAAAGCAACTATCAAATTGAAGGGGATCTCAGACGCTGGGAGGCAATGAACATCAAGCGCCTGATTGACATTGGCACCTACCGGGGTCGGCGTCATCGAATGGGCTTGCCAGTTCGGGGTCAACGAACCCGTACAAATGCGCGAACCCGTCGCGGCAGACGTCTCACAGTCGCAGGTAAGAGAAAGGCACCAGGGCCGAAATAACCTTCTTCTGCTAGCTGAAAAGCTAAAAGCAGAGGCTTGGATTTCGTTCGTTTGCTAAAAGCAAAATTGACCAACCAATTCAGCCAACCCATTATAACTACTGTCAACTAGATCCACATGGCGCGACAACCAACAAAAAAAACAGGTCCAAAAAAACAAAAACGCAACGTACCTAATGGCGTAGCCTTCATCCAGTCTACTTTTAACAACACGATTGTCACGATTTCTGACACGAATGGGGACGTCCTATCCTGGGCTTCAGCTGGCTCAAGTGGCTTTAAAGGAGCAAAAAAAGGAACTCCTTTTGCAGCGCAAACCGCAGCTGAAAGCGCGGCTCGCCGGGCGACCGATCAGGGGATGCGTCAGATTGAAGTCATGGTTAGCGGTCCAGGAGCTGGTCGAGAAACCGCGATTCGAGCGCTGCAAGGGGCGGGGCTAGAAATTACCTTAATTCGAGATGTGACGCCAATCCCCCACAATGGCTGCCGTCCGCCCAAGCGACGTCGAGTCTAGAATTGCTTTGACAGCAATCGCTGTCAAAGCAATTCGTAATTAGCAGCAAGTGGCAAACAGCTAACTGCTAAATTGGCATTGAGACAGTAGGGGCAATGCTAGGGAAGAGCTTCTAGCGTTCTTTCCAGGGGTTTTATGAAGAAGGGAGGTCACTCCGTGGCGCAGTTTCAAATTGAGTGTGTAGAGTCCAAAACTGAGAATAATCGGAGCCAATATAGCAAATTTGTCCTGGAGCCTCTAGAACGGGGTCAAGGTACCACCGTCGGCAATGCACTGAGGCGGGTTCTACTGTCTAATTTAGAAGGGACAGCCGTGACAGCTGTTCGGATTGCTGGGGTTAATCATGAGTTTGCCACAGTTGAGGGAGTTCGGGAGGATGTCCTAGAAATTCTGCTGAACATGAAGGACATTGTACTCAAAAGTCACTCCTCCCATCCCCAAATTGCTCGATTAACTGTCACAGGCCCAGCAACGGTGACAGCCGGACGATTTGATTTACCCTCTGAAGTTGAGGTGGTCGATCCTAATCAATACGTTGCTACCCTAGCAGACGACGCTAGGTTGGAAATGGAATTCCGCATCGAACGAGGAAAGGGATATCGCGCCGTAGACCGGGGACGAGATGACACTGCTGCTTTAGACTTCCTCCAGATTGACGCTGTGTTTATGCCCGTGCATAAAGTTAACTACAGCATTGAAGATGCCCGGATTGACGGTTCTCTGGAAAGAGACCGACTAATCCTTGAAATCTGGACGAATGGCAGCCTCAGTCCCCAAGAGGCACTTTCTCAAGCGGCAAGTATTCTGGTGGATTTGTTCAATCCCCTGAAAGATATCACCCTCGATCCGATGACGGTAGACTATGCCGATGATGAAGATCCTACCAGCCAGATCCCAATCGAAGAATTGCAGCTTTCGGTGAGGGCATACAACTGTCTCAAGCGAGCGCAAATTAACTCTGTAGCTGACTTGCTGGATTACAGCCAAGAGGATCTACTAGAGATTAAAAACTTTGGTCAAAAGTCGGCAGAAGAAGTCATCGAAGCCTTACAGCGGCGACTAGGAATTACCCTGCCTCACGAAAAGGCTGCGAAAACAACTTGAAGTAAAGAGTAATGGTAATAGGTAGAATTAATTACCGATTACCCATTACTTCTTCACCGAGTACCCATTAGCAGTTACCAATTCCCAATTAGCAATTCAAAATCGTTATGCGTCACTGTCGTCGTATTCCAAAACTAGGTAAGCCTGCCGACCAGCGTCGAGCGCTGTTAAGGGCGCTGACAACCGAATTAATCCGTCAGGGCCGAATCACAACCACAAAGACGCGTGCTAAGGCGCTGCGCCCGGAAGTGGAAAAAATGATTACTCTGGCAAAGGACGGCTCTCTGGCAGCCCGCAGGCAAGCCATGGGCTACATTTATGACAAACAGTTGGTTCATGCCCTGTTTGAGCAAGCCGCTAGCCGTTACGGCGAACGCAACGGGGGATACACCCGTATCCTGCGAACTGTGCCACGTCGGGGTGATAATGCTGAAATGGCAATCATCGAGCTGGTTTAACGTGAGGACTGAGGACTGAGAGAATTCAAAACTCACTACTCACTACTCAAAGCTCATCATGTTACAAGCCATGCCATTATCAACCCAGCGAGTTGCCCTGGTAATCCAATACCTGGGCACTCATTTTCATGGCTGGCAGCGACAACCTAATGGGCGCACCGTGCAGGAAGAGATTGAAACAGTTCTGTCTAAGGTGCAGGAACGACCTGTTACTCTACACGGTGCGGGGCGCACTGATAGCGGTGTGCATGCAGCAGCACAAGTGGCACACTTTGAGGCTACGGGTCCCATTCCGGCTGAGAAATGGGCTGCGATTCTTAATTCTCATCTGCCCGATGATATTCTGATTCGAGCCTCAGCGGCTGTAGGTTCAAATTGGCACGCTCGGTTTTCTGCGAGCTGGCGTCGGTATCGATACACGCTCTATACAGATCCCAAGCCAAACTTGTTTGTGCAGCCCTTCAGTTGGCATTATTATTATGCACCGCTAGATGAATCTCTCATCCAGGCAGCTTTAACCCCTTTGATAGGTAGCCATCATTTGGCTGCTTTTCACAGGGCAAATTCGGCGCGATCGCATTCCTGGGTGGATGTGCAGGCGGCAGAGTGCTACCGAGACGGCTCATTTATTCATATTGAGATTCAAGCCAACGGATTTTTGTATGGCATGGTGCGGCTGCTAGTGGGATTACTGGTGCAGGTAGGAAAGGGAGAGCGATCGCCAGAAAGCTTCACCGAGTTGTGGGTAAACCAGCGTCGTCACGAAGTAAAGTACTCTGCGCCCGCTAAAGGCTTGTGCCTGTTGCGAGTTGGCTACCCAGAGTTTCCCTTTCCCCCGGAAGTCTGGTTTGACACCCAGCCTAAGTTGGTCTTGCCGACTGTCACCGCCGAATATTGCCTAAGTTGAAAGCTTGAAGATGAGAAGGTTGAAGGTTACAAGGTTCTTCAACATTCAAAGCTCCAACTTACCAACTTTTGACTCACCCCTTGAAGCGTATAAAAAGAACCATGAACAAAACCCCCATCCCATCTCAAGATTCCATCGAACGCAATTGGTACGTCGTTGATGCCGCAGAGCAGCGGCTGGGTCGTCTGGCGAGTGAAATTGCCATGATTCTCAGAGGCAAAAACAAGCCTACCTTTACTCCCCATCTGGATACCGGCGATTTCGTGATCGTCGTCAATGCCGAAAAAGTGGTAGTCACCGGAAAAAAACGCACTCAAAAGCTCTACCGGAAACATTCTGGACGTCCGGGCGGAATGAAGACGGAAACCTTTGCTAAGCTACAGGGCCGTATCCCAGAGCGGATTATCGAACACGCCGTGCGCGGGATGTTGCCCAAGAGTTCTCTAGGGAAACAACTGTTCACCAAGCTGAAAGTTTATCCGGGACCATCCCATCCCCATGAATCTCAACAGCCCCAGGAACTCAAAATTCAAACAATTCCAGGAGGAGAAAATTAATGCAAGCAGTAGAACAAAGTGGTCGAGTCGTTTATTGGGGAACAGGTCGCCGGAAGTCGTCCGTAGCAAGAGTTCGCCTGGTTCCCGGAAGCGGTCAAATGATTGTCAATGACCGACCGGGCGACAATTACTTCAATTACCAACCGGCTTATATGTCAGCGGCAAAAGCCCCCCTGGAAACTCTGGGTCTGGAAAATGAGTATGACATTCTGGTGAAAGCCCACGGTGGGGGATTAACGGGGCAAGCTGATTCGATTCGTTTGGGAGTAGCGAGAGCCTTGTGCCAACTCGACCCGGACAATCGCCAACCGCTGAAAAGCGAAGGCTACTTAACCCGCGATCCCAGAGCGAAAGAGCGGAAGAAATACGGCTTGCACAAAGCCCGGAAGGCTCCGCAGTACTCGAAGCGATAAAAAAGCGATCGCATTTGAGTTGGTTATCGATGGTAGGTGCGAGGTCTGCCTCGCACTCGCTGATCCTGGAAAGCTAGAATTATATAGGGACATTACCCAGTCGAGGAGTAATCATGGCAAGACAAGGAATTCATCCAGAGTGGTATCCAGAAGCAAAAGTTTACTGCAACGGAGAAGTGGTAATGACCGTTGGCTCAACACAGCCAGAACTTCACGTTGATGTTTGGTCGGGGAACCACCCCTTTTACACTGGAACCCAGAAAATTATTGACACCGAAGGTCGGGTAGAGCGCTTCATGCGGAAATATGGAATGTTGGACACTACCCAACCCCAAGGTGATGATTCGGGTTCCCAAGGCAAAAAGTAGCGGGTCGGCTTGCTCGTAGCGCGACCCGCCTGTTGGGTCGAAGTTATTGATGATAAGCTTTCCTGCTGTTTTTGTGGAGCGATCGCATTTCCTATGGCTGAAACATACCTGCTGGAAAAATTAAATTCCGTTGAGCAAACCTTTAATGAGTTAACTCGCCGACTGGCAGATCCAGATACCGCCTCCAATCCAGATGAGTATCAACGGGTGGCAAAAGCTCGTTCCTCATTGGAGGAAGTTGTTAATACCTACGAAAGCTGGAAAACAACTCAGCAAAACTTGGTGGGAGCAAAACTGGTACAGAAGGAATCTGCCAGCGATCCTGAGTTGCAGGAAATGGCAGCCTTGGAAGTGGAAGAACTGGAAAGCAAGCTTGAGCATTTGGAAACACGCCTCAAGATTTTACTTTTGCCCCGCGATCCCAATGATGACAAAAACATCATGTTGGAAATTCGCGCGGGTACAGGTGGAGATGAGGCGAGTATCTGGGCTGGAGATTTGGTGCGGATGTACTCGTACTATGCCCAAACTCAAAACTGGAAGATTAAGTTACTCAGCGAGTCGCGGGCAGAGTCGGGTGGTTTTAAAGAAGCCATCTTGGAAATCCAAGGGGACAACGTTTACAGCCAACTGAAATTTGAAGCAGGCGTCCATCGGGTACAACGAGTGCCAGTGACGGAAGCTGGAGGGCGGGTTCACACCTCAACGGCAACAGTGGCGGTGATGCCAGAGGTGGATGATGTAGAGATACACATTGACCCGAAGGATATTGAAATGAGTACAGCTCGCTCTGGCGGTGCTGGCGGTCAAAATGTGAACAAGGTAGAAACTGCTGCCGACTTGTTCCACAAGCCGACGGGGATTCGGATTTTCTGTACGGAAGAGCGATCGCAGTTGCAAAACAAAGAACGCGCGATGCAAATCCTCCGTGCCAAGCTTTACGAAATGAAGCTGCGCGAACAGCAGGAAGCTGTGACCTCCATGCGGCGTTCTCAGGTAGGTACTGGCTCCCGTTCGGAAAAAATTCGTACTTACAATTACAAAGATAACCGCGTCACCGACCATCGTCTGGGTCAGAATTACAGCCTTAACCCAGTTCTGCAAGGCGACCTAGAACATATTATTCAGGCTTGTATTTCTCAAGATCAGCAAGAACGCTTGGCAGAATTAGCCGCTTCCACTACCAACGCTGAGTCGCTTAATTAAGATGAGCGCTAAATGTATCGACAGACGCGATTAATCGCGTTTTTGCCATCCTGAACCCAGCCGACGTATAAACGGCTGGGTTTTTATTTTTATCCAGATCATCTCTAGTAAATTGCCCAAAATCAGGGAAACTCAGCCTGCCAGCGAATACTGGAAAATTAACAAACCTGCTCTTAGACGCGATCGCTTCAACATCAGCGGTTTTGCCTCCTATATCACTATCCGCAGGCTGAAATTCTGGCAAAATTAGCTAAGGAACGGTTAGACCCTGCTGTGTTGCTCGAAAATTGGAATAGCGATCGCCCTTACCTAAAAAAGAGCTAACTTTTCCTCTATCTATGTGGATTGGAAGTGAGACTAGGATAAATCAAACTGTCCAAATGCCTTTTTTTCTTGTATTTTATTCTTATTAGAGAGATATCAATAATTCCTCATGTATTATTAATAACACTATTAAGTCAAGGTTCTCTAACTCTATGTTTAAGTAAATCAATGTAAAAATAGACTCTTGTAAATTCCTTAAAAAAACCGTTCTAAAGGCTTGTATAAATAGCGTTGACCAGAGGTGCCGAGATGCCAAACAATAATCAAGCTTCGGATTGGAATTACGATCCAAACGATCCCTATTCTCCAATCTACTATAAGGGAGCAGTCGTTGGATTTATAAAACCAGAATATGCACTCCGAATCGTTGACTTTCTCAATGAAGATGAACGGCTACGCAAAGCTCTCAAAATGGCTTGTTTTGACTTGATAACTGAGGCAGGGGGCGATACGAGTAGAGTCGATCTTTTAATGAAAAGATATATTGCAAGTACCGAGCGTCCTAAATATGGATCGGCGGCGGTCGCCTTGCTGTTGAGGGATAGACAAGATGAACTTGATATTAGTGATAAAGAATTTGCCCGATTCTGCGACTCTTATCGATTGTCTTGGAAAGAGCTGAAAGAAATTTTCTTAGGAAAAGAAATTAACGATAATCAGCTAGGGCCAATTGCACGAATCGTAGGGAAATCTATTGAAGAGTTGATTGAAGTGCGGGATGGGCCACCTCCCAGAGGCGATCGCTAATGTGAGTCAGCGTGCGGGAAAAAATAAATACAACTGATTATTTGGGAAATTTGAGGCTGGAGAAGATTTACCAATTTTTGATCGCGTTCCTGAATCAAGGAATATCAGTAGTTGTTATTTGCTCTGAGCAGGTGATAACAAAAGCGCCTGAAGTCATAGACGAGAAGAAGGACTTATGTAATCTAAAATCAGCTTTCCACTCAGTACACCTAGAGAAAGGCGATCGCGCTGTTGGATTTTCAAGTTGTCTACCAACAGTTGCCAATTCCGATTTTAGAATTAAATTTTGTTAAGATAAACTGGACTCTCTCGATCGCCTGACGGACTTACTGGCAATACCAACGGACATCCGTCAAATAATTCGCTCATCCCCCCAGCATCCTTGGAGACTCTTGATGTTACGACTTGAACATATCAGTAAAATTTATCCCACCGGCGAAGTTCTCAAGGATGTCAACTGGGAAGTCAAACCGGGCGATCGCATTGGCTTAGTCGGCGTTAACGGTGCAGGAAAATCGACTCAGCTCAAAATTATTGCGGGGGAGATGGAACCCACTGCTGGGGAAGTGATTCGTCCTGCAAATTTGCACATTGCCTATCTGACTCAAGAATTTGAGGTAGATCCGACGCGCACTGTGCGAGAAGAACTTTGGACGGTTTTCAAAGAAGCCAATGAAGTACAGCACGCTCTGGCGCGGGTGCCGAGAGAAATGGAAACTGCGAATCCAGATGAATTAGACCGACTGATCCACAAATTGGATCGGCTACAGCGGCAGTTTGAAGCGTTGGATGGCTACGGGTTAGACGCGCGGATTGAGAAGATGTTGCCAGAAATGGGGTTTGCGCCAGAAGATGGCGATCGCCTCGTTAGCGCTTTCAGCGGTGGCTGGCAAATGCGGATGAGTTTGGGCAAAATTTTACTCCAAAAACCCGATTTATTACTACTGGATGAACCAACGAACCACCTGGATCTAGAAACCATTGAGTGGTTGGAAACCTATCTCAAAGGGCTGAAGACTCCAATCGTGATAGTATCGCACGATCGAGAATTTCTCGACCGTCTTTGCACCCAAATTGTAGAAACAGAACGCGGCGTTTCTACCACCTACTTAGGCAACTACTCGGCTTATTTACAACAAAAAGCAGAAAACCAAGAAGCCCAACTCAGCGCCTACGAACGCCAGCAAAAAGAACTAGAAAAGCAGCAAGTCTTTGTTGATCGTTTCCGTGCTAGTGCTACCCGCAGCACCCAAGCGAAAAGCCGTGAGAAACAACTAGAAAAAATCGAACGGATTGAAGCGCCGACTGGGGGATTAAGAACCCTGCGCTTCCGCTTTCCTGACGCTCCCCGTAGTGGTCGCGAGGTGGTAGAAATTCAGAATTTGGTACATACTTACGACGAAAAAATTCTATTTTTAGATGCGAATCTACTAATGGAACGAGGCGATCGCATTGCCTTTCTCGGTCCGAACGGGGCTGGAAAATCAACCTTGTTGCGTCTAATTATGGGCATGGAACAACCTACTGAAGGTTCAGTTCAATTAGGCGCTCACAACGTGATTCCTGGCTACTTTGAGCAAAATCAGGCGGAAGCGTTGGATCTGTCTAGAACTGTCATGGAAACTATCCATGATGAAGTTCCTGAGTGGAAAAATGAGGAGGTTCGCACACTTCTAGGACGCTTCTTGTTCAGCGGTGACACCGTATTTAAAAAAGTTGAGGCTCTGAGCGGAGGTGAAAAAGCTCGTCTGGCGTTAGCAAAAATGCTTTTGCGCCCAGTTAATTTAATGATTTTGGACGAGCCTACTAACCACTTGGATATTCCGGCTAAAGAAATGTTGGAAGAGGCAATCCAAAACTACGAAGGTACGGTAATTTTAGTCTCCCACGACCGATATTTTATTTCCAAAGTTGCCAATAAAATTGTCGAGATCCGTGACGGCGAATTCCGCCTGTATCGAGGAGATTACCATTACTATCTAGACAAAATTGCTGAAGAAAAAGAGCAGGCAAGATTAGAGGCGATCGCTGCTGATAAAGCTGCTAAGAAAGCTGCAAAAGCTGCTAAGGAATCTAGCAAACGCAAATAAAGTCTAGAAGTCGTTTTTTAAATGCAGAGAACGTAAAGAATCGTCGCAAAGGAACGTCAGCAGTAGTCTCACCACTGCTGACGTTCCTTTGGCAATAAAGATAGGTTTAAACCCTTGCTTATTGCGTTCTTGAGAGCTAAAAAGGTACGCCGCTTAGGGTGGGCTTTCCAAGTTCCCAAAAGTCTTACTTTAGGTAGATGCAAGTTATAATAAAAAGACTAAGTTTCCATCGCTGGAGGAAATCGTGCCACTTTCCTCGACCTGGCGAACAACCAGCAACAAGCCTTAGAAATCTTGGAGCCTTGGAAGCCGCTTTATGCAGACTTTCCTTGTCCTCTCAACTACGAAACGCCTATGCATCGGCTGGCTGTAACTATGGCGGCTCAAGGCACCGACGAGCTAGCCAACCAAGTCACCGCAGAACTGTATCGCTGGTTTCTCAATGCGATCGCTCTTAGCAGATCCCCCTGAGTTAGAAACCACTCTGCGCTCCAGCAAGAATCGGGAATTGTTTCGTTTTCTTGACATATCACGGTCGATCTGTTCTTAAAGCCAAAAAGCCTGCTTGCAAAGCCTGTACCTTATTAGACTTGTTTCCATGTGTGGGCTTGACGCCTACTAGTCTCGCAGGTGCGTCAAGGGATTGTCATCAAGGGAGTAGCGCTCCCTTACGTACTTTTAGCGATCGCTTCCTACCAGGACTGTCTTCAGAACCCTGTAATAAAATAGTCATCCGATCTAGAGAGAATTGCTGTGCTGTCCCTGACAAAAAAACTAAAAAAGCTAACAGAAGCTGCTAAAAATAACACTGCGAGTACAAAGGGCGATGATATCATGACGGAGAAATTACTGAAAACAAAGGGCAATTGAGTATGGCGCAAGCACCTGTGTCTCCCGTGGTGCTAGTCATTCTAGACGGCTGGGGCTACCGCGAAGAAACCGATGGAAACGCCATAGCCGCCGCTAACACACCTGTGATGGATAGCCTCTGGGCAGTCTATCCCCACACACTCATTTACACCTCCGGCAAGGCTGTAGGATTGCCAGAAGGTCAGATGGGTAACTCAGAAGTAGGCCATCTCAACATTGGTGCTGGTCGGGTTGTACCGCAAGAATTAGTTCGTATCTCAGACGCCGTGGAAGACGGTAGTTTACTGAGCAATCCTGCACTGGTGCAAGTCTGTCAGGAAGTCAAGAGCCGGGGTGGTAAGCTTCACCTAGTTGGGCTTTGTTCTGAAGGTGGGGTGCATTCTCATCTGGCGCATCTTCTAGGATTACTGGATTTAGCGAAAGCGCAAGAGATTCCCTCAGTTTGTATCCACGCGATCGCAGATGGGCGCGATACCTATCCCCACGAGGGGATAGAGGCAATTCAGAAGATTCAAGACCACATTGACCAGATTGGGGTCGGGCGCATTGTCACCCTCAGCGGTCGCTACTACGCAATGGATCGAGACCAGCGGTGGGATCGGGTGAAACGCGCCTACGATGTGATGACTCAGGATGGCTTAGGAGATGGTCGCTCGGCGCAAGAAGTTTTGCAGGCTTCCTATGCTGAAAATGTCACAGATGAATTTATCATCCCAACCCGAATTGCTCCTGGAGCTATAGAAGCGGGGGATGGTGTGATTTTCTTTAACTTCCGACCTGATAGATCCAGACAACTTACCCAAGCCTTCGTGTCTCCAGGCTTTAAGAGGTTTGAACGACAGCATATCGAGCCACTGAGCTTTGTTACTTTTACTCAGTACGAACCGAATTTACCAGTTTTGGTGGCTTTTGAACCCCAGAACTTGAGTAACATCCTGGGAGAAGTCATTGCCAATCGGGGACTGCGCCAGTTTCGGACTGCTGAAACCGAGAAATACGCCCACGTTACTTATTTCTTCAACGGCGGTCGGGAACAGCCTTTTGAAGGGGAGGATCGGGAACTGGTACCGAGTCCAATGGTTCCAACCTATGACCAAGCACCGGAGATGTCAGCAGCAGCGGCGACGGATGTAGCGATCGCTGCCGTTGAAAAACGCATTTACTCCTTCATGGTCATCAACTACGCCAACCCTGACATGGTGGGGCATACAGGTCAGATGGAACCAACAATTCAAGCCCTGGAAACGGTAGACCGATGTTTGGGACGCCTTCTAGAAAGCATCAATAAGGCGGGTGGCACGGCGATCATCATTGCCGACCACGGGAACGCTGAATATATGCAGGATAAGGAAGGGAACCCTTGGACGGCTCACACAACGAACCCTGTGCCCTTTATCCTGGTGGAAGGGGAAGGGTTAAAAATTCCCGGCTATGGGACTGAAGTGACTTTGCGAAGTGATGGACGTTTATCGGACATTGCACCGACGATTCTGGAGATATTAAAGCTGCCACAGCCAGTAGAGATGACAGGTCGTTCGATGCTGGTTCCTCTGGAATTTGATGTCCGCGCCAATCGCACACCCGTGCGAGTTTCTCTGTAAAGTGCTAGGAGCTAATAGCTAATGACTCATTGCATCTTTCTGATGCTTAGCAGTTAGCTCTTAACGATCCGCAATTCACGATTCTTAAAAACTGACACCGAACAACCAACTATGAATCTATATAGCATCCTGCAAATTATATGGGCGGTTTCTTCCGCAATTCTGATTGTTTTAGTGCTGCTACATAGTCCTAAAGGAGACGGAATTGGGGGGATTGGCGGACAGGCTCAATTGTTTACCAGCACTAGAAGTGCAGAAACAGCCCTGAACCGAGTAACCTGGATATTCACTGTCATCTTTCTGGGTTTGTCGGTAATTTTGAGCATGGATCGGTTATGGCAATAGCATCAAATCGTGACGCATGATAAATGATGATTTTTGAGTGGAAAAAGGAGAAAAGTGGGAAAGTAAAAAAGGCGAAACCCTCAAACTTTCAAACTCTTAAACGAAGCCTACAGAACCGCCTGTGGTATCCAAACTCTTTTCAAAACTCAAAACGAGTCATTCGGGTGGGGATCGCGATCGCTACTGGCTTATTGGTAGTTTTAGCCCATTTTCAGGTGGTGGATACGGGTGATGTTTGGGCGTCTGAAGGGTCACGCCAGCTATCTGCAACCTCCCTCCCCATACTCCAAGCGCATGTCCTACCGCCGACACTGTTGCAATGGCAAGATACTAGCAACAGTGGTGATTACTTCTCTCAGGTGAAGCCTACCCCCGTTGGCTATCTGGTTTGGTCGCAGTTTCCGGTTAAGGTGTTCGTAGAGATGCCAGAAACTTCCACTGCCAGCCAACGGTGGGCAAGTGCTGTGTTAAAAGCCGTGCAGGAATGGGGCGTTTATTTGCCCATCCAAGTGGTCGAGCAGTCAGAAATAGCTGACATCAAGATTGTGCGATCGCTTCCTCCCCTCAAGCCATCCTTTAACCGCCGCACCGGGGAATTTCACCTGCCTCGCGCTCGTTCTGCTGAAACCCGCTATGAATTCTACCTCAACCCAGCGACGGGCACCCCATCTGTACTATCCCATCGATTTACGATCCAACTGAGTCCGACTCAAACCGGCGACTATATTCAATCCGCTGCCCGTCACGAACTAGGGCACGCACTAGGTATCTGGGGGCACAGTCCTTTAGAAACAGACGCCCTGTATTTTTCCCAGGTGCGTAATCCTCCCCAGATTTCTTCGAGAGACATCAACACCCTCAAACGGATTTACGAGCAACCAACGCGACTGGGATGGCCTTTGCCCAATGCCACCCAAAGCCAGCTTAAGCGTAGAGTAGTGGCCAATAAAACAATACGCGATTACTCCTTGAGAAGGATGACTAGCTGATTTTCGTTCTCCCTGGATAACGCCAATCACTCAACTGGACTCGCCGTTCCTGTAGCAACTCAGTATAAAGTTTTACTAATTGCTCGATGTTGCGGCTGAGGGTATATCGCTCTAAAACCCTTGCGATCGCTTTTTGTCCCAGTCGCTGCGTAAACTCCGGGTTGCCTCGTAACACAGGCAGTAGAGTTCGCAACTGCCCCGCAACCCCTTGAGTTCTGAGAATTATCCCAGCGTCTCCCTCTAATGGATTCCCCTCCAAAACTTCACCATCAGCACCAGCATCAGTTGCTACACAGGCGACGCCACAAGCCATTGCTTCTAGTAGGGAAAGTGAAAGTCCTTCCACCAGAGAAGGCAGAATAAACACATCAGCTCCCCGCAAAATTTCGATTCGCCGTTGCTCATCTGGTTCGGTTCCCCACCAGATGATTCCGTATTCTGAGTCGTAAAAAGGCTCTAAAGAGGGCTTCATCGGCCCGTCGCCGACAATTAATAATTTACACTCCGGCCCCATTTCTGACTCTTTCCAGGCTCGGAGCATTGCTTCCACATTTTTTTCGGTAGCAATTCGACCCTGGTAGACAAAGAGGCGCTTAGCGTTTAATTCAGATTTGATGTTAGAAGGCCCTGGACAATACTTCTGGACATCAACGCCATTCGGAATTACAGCTACCTTTGATGCTGCCACTCCCAATCGTGCGAGTAAATCCCGCTGAACTTGAGAAAAGATAACCGTTCGGTCGTAATACGCCAGGAAAGGTGCATACAGCTGATAAGTCAAAAGCTGAGTCCCTGATTTGAGATTTCGTCGCTTCCCGTCAAAAGGGGTATGGAAGGTGGAAACCAGGGGTAAATTCAGTTCTTCGCAGATTTCCGGCAGTAGGAAATCTAGGGGTGATAAAGTGAGCGAGGCATGCACCAGGTCTGGCTTTAGCTCTTCAAGCGATTGCGTCAAAACCTTTCTCGATCTCAGGGTGGGAATCGTATAAACCTGGGACTTGTACAGGAAAGGTAGAGACACTTCTTCACATCCAGGCCAAGCCTGGAGGTCAGATTCTTCGTCTTGGGCAAAGTGGAGAAAGCTAACTCGATGGCCCTGGTCTAACAACGCATTCGTAACTTCTCGACTGTAGGTGACATTGCCGCAAAAGGGTGATTTTTTTCCGAGCCAGGCTATGTGCATTTTCTAAGAGTTTTGAGTTTTTAGTTTTGAGTTTTGAGTTATGAGTGAATCATTCAAAACTCGTCATTCAAAACTCATCACTTTTCTTTTCCTGTACCGGAAATATACCAGGTTAAGAGTCCTCCTGCGATCGCGATCGCTGCTAAACCGAGAAATACTGCCTGTAAACCCAAAATCGTCTCTGCAACGCCTGCTAAGGCTAAAGGCAGGCTTAGAGCAATATTAATGACGTTGTTTTGTAACCCAAAGACTTTCCCTCGCATTTGGTCGGGAGTTTCGGCTTGGATGGTTGTCTGCATCGGGATAGCCACCAGCGACCCAAAAAAGCCCAAAAGCGTTGTCAACAGGAATGCCAGCAATAGCTGCTTCGTAAACAATCCCAGACCAACCAAAGAGGCTGCCGTTCCGATAGAACCATAGAGGCTGAGCCGAGTATGGGAGAACCGCTGCCCAAAGTGTCCTAGCACCGTTGCCCCCCCAACCATGCCAACCCCACCAGCTGCGAGTAAAAAACCGAACTGAGAGGATTTCAAACCAGGAATAACTTCTGCCATCCGCACAGCTAGAACCGACAGCGCCGCAAAAACTGAAAATAAAATTACCAGTTGGATCAGGGCATTGCGAACGCGGCTTTGTTCGTTTAGGTAACGCAGTCCGTCGCGCAGGTCTTCCCAAACATGGGGTGATTCGTGTTCGGGAGCGTTCGTTTTTTCCCCTGTGCGGAGGATCATCAACAGCAATCCCGCGATCGCATAACTGCCACCCACCACCAATTCTTTGCCAATGTCCGCTCCCCCACCCAAGCGTCCCACCAAGGTGTCGGCAATTCCGAGTAACGGCTCTCCCACAGCAAATCCCACGATCACTGAAGCCATCATTGTCATCGTGTACAGCGAGTTCGCTGAAAGCAGATGATGGCGTCCCACAACTAGCGGAATCACTGACTGCTCGGCAGGAGCAAAAAACTGCGTCAGTGTAGAAATCAGAAACGTTAATCCCAGCAGGATGCAGAATCCCACCGGCAACCCTCCAAGCGTTAACCAGCCATGCGAAATCCACAGCAGCGGTGGCACTGCCAAAACCAGTGCCCCCCGCAGCAGGTTCGTTGCCACTAGCACTGCCTTCTTAGGCCACCGATCCACATACACACCCGCCACGGAACCAAACAGTATGGCGGGAATCGTAAAAGCCATCATGATCGCCGATACCCACACGCTGATTGTCTGATCGGGTGCTTGAAAGTGAGTGGCAATCAATGCAATCACCAGCACCAGATACACCTTATCCGCTATCTGTGAGAAAACTTGTCCCCCCCATAGCGCCAGGAAATTCCGGTTTTTTAGAACCGGCAAAAATCCTTGTGCGTCCTCCTCTACTTCCTCATTCTTTACTTCCTCATTGACAACCAGATTGGACGGTGAGGCGCTGTGGTTCAACCCTCCATTTGAGGGAGCATCCGTTTCTGTTTCTGTATCTATCTCTGGGGTTACAGCATCGTCCACGGGGGAGTGGGGGAAAGAAATCGCAGGGCGAACCTCTTCCCATTCAGAAGTTTCAGGGGGTGTTAAGCGCTCGTCAGACAAGGGGCGTGATGTGGTAGGTGTTGACGATCCAGTAAAAGCAGGGTGGGGGCGCTCGGAAGCGGGAACGCTGAGTCCGGAAGAGCGAGGAAATTTTCCTTCCTCAGTCCACCGTTCGCCGTCCTCAATCCTCTGTCTAGACTGACTTAGGGACATTCGAGCTTGTAGATCGGAATCATACCGTTGCATCATGGTTCAGGATAAATTCAGCTGGGACGAGAAACAAGCATCCATCAAAGCAGCAGAGCGAATTGACCGACCAAAGTGATACTGGACGTACTGACGTAACAGTTGCTCTACTGAAACCCAAGCGGAGTCTTCGGAAGGATGAGGGGTTAGGGATGTCGGATGAGTTAATTTTTCATTGCTTTTTCCGTTCTGGGGTAGCTCTGGCTGAGCCAGCTGCTGTAGCAGCGCCAGCTCGATGGCGTTCAGTTTGGTGTTCAGCATCAAGGGCGTTTGTGGATGAACAACTGTTTGGTAGTTTCCACTGACTTCCTCTGGCACTGTGCCTTGACCTTGAGGTGAAAAGCCGATGGCTGTAGGCGAGAATTTCTCCTTTACTGCCATGCCTTTTGCTGTACTACCAGACATGCGCGATCGCGCTTCGGCTTGCAGGCGTTCTAATGCTGGTAAGCTCACCG
This sequence comes from Trichocoleus sp. ST-U1, assembly GCF_039961835.1. Taxonomy (NCBI): domain Bacteria; kingdom Bacillati; phylum Cyanobacteriota; class Cyanophyceae; order Leptolyngbyales; family Trichocoleusaceae; genus Trichocoleus; species Trichocoleus sp. ST-U1. The sequence continues at coordinate 8,689 of NZ_JAMPJZ010000035.1, read as the reverse complement.
TTCCACCAGCAGCAGTACTAAACCCAACCCGCCAGTCTGGATCGGTAAATTCCGGCATCAGGGGATGCCGCGAGACACAACAATGTTGAACCTGAGGCGCAACGCCAGCCAAAGCCATCAGGTGAAACACCCCGTGGGCTAAGTGAGCTAAAACCAGAGCCGCGCTGTTGGCAGGCAACCGCTCTAACCGATGCAGATGTTCGTTGAGCAGCTCATACAATTCCATTTGCGGTTGGTCGCTCAACGCTTGACATAGAACCACTTCCGCCAGGTATTGGCTGGCTGTCAGTTTTTGTAGATCCTGACTTAAGCCGGGGAAAGATTCTAGCGTTTCTGCCTGAGTAATTTTATCGAGCGATCGCCCTTTGGCAATCAGTAGCTCATTCACTACAAACAAAGCACTCCTACCGCCTAGCTTCGAGTGGTGCTTGCGTGCCCCCGGTGCTACAGCCCGAATCAAACCAAATTCAGGCGTCAAAATCGTTAGCAGCCGGTCAGACTCGCCCAGCGCCATACTCTTTAGATTGATTCCGGTTGCTTTGTAAGTTCGACTCATGACGTGGGGTAATTGGTCAAGAGGTGATGGGTAATTGATCAAGAGGTAATGGGTCAAGAGTTAGCAGACTCATTCCCGATTACTCATTACCAATTCCCCTTTCCCTCCTTCTCCAGCGTATCGCGCTGACGAATCAGATCGGGGCCGTGCGACGTGCCTAACCGCGTCGCTCCTGCCATGATTAACTCCAAGGCTTGCTCAGGGGTACGGATTCCCCCCGATGCTTTAATTCCCACCCGTTCTCGTGCTACTTCTTTCAAAAGTTGGATATCCGCTACTGTGGCACCCCCAAACAAACCAGTGCTGGTTTTTAAAAATGCCACTCCTGCATCCATACATATTTCCGCTGCCAGTCGTTTCTCTGCATCTGTCAGGCGGGTGGTTTCCAAAATTGCCTTGACAGTTTGACCCGTTTCACAAATTTCTGCAATTTCCCGGTGTAGTTCCTCAGTCTTCCCAATTTTCAGCCAACCCTGATTGATGACAACATCCAATTCCACCGCCCCATTTTCGACGGCTTCTTGGGCTTCGTAGAGCTTAACCGCCGATGTCGTCGCTCCAGAGGGAAAACCGATGACTGTACAAACTTTCGGCTGCTTGCCTTTGAGAAGCTCAGCCGCTTGCCGCACGTATGCCGGATAAACGCACACTGCCGCGAACTGAAACCTGTCAGCCTCTTCACACCACTGCTTAACCTGCTCTGGGGTTGCCGTTGGATTGAGCAGCGCATGATCGATAAATGGAGCAATATCAATATTTGGCTGAGTAACAGCCATTGCTTCTCCTCTCGCTCACCTTACCTATTGTTAACTTTTATCAGATATTTAAGCAAAATTAAACAAAAGATCGCGGAATCTTTACCGGCTAGCCTGTAGCTTTTATCGGACAGGCGATCCAGATAGACAGGTGTTCTTTCCTTACCTGATGGGAGGTTGACACTACTCACCCAAAAATGGTGAGAGCAATTGGCATAGTTAAGCCGTCGCAAACTTAGGTTAAAAATATTTAGAGAAAGGAAAACAAGTTAAAAATGTCTGATAAGCCAGGGTTAATGGGACTGGGGGGTATATTTTTTGTAGTTGGAGCGGGTATGGTACTTGGCAGTTTTGTAAATTACCATCAAAAGCAAGATTTTATTAAAAGCTCATCCTCTACTACAGGTACAATCATTAATTTAAAACTTCAAGTATCTAGAAAATCGCGGGCTTATTTCCCTGTATTCCAATTTCAAACCCCCAATGGAGAAACGATAAAGGTTGAATCTAATATGGGGAGTAATCCACCCGGATATGAAATTGGGCAATCCGTGCCGATTATTTATAGCCCTAATAATCCGAGCGAAGCAGAGATAAACTCTTTTTGGTCACTTTGGTTTGCGGCGATATTTTTATTGGGAATGGGAGGTCTTTTTGCCGTAATAGGTTTAAGTATGCTTGTTCACGCTTTACCCTTCAAGAAATCTAAAACTACAGGAGATTTTGCTGATGAAGAATCTTTGATAAATTAGGAGTAAATTTTGGTGTACAAAGAATATATCTAGTAATTTTTAGCTCAGTTAAAAAAATTCCAAAATTTTTTTCCGATATCAGACAGTTAAGTTTAAAGTCTAAGTTTTAGAGCGATCGCTTTGTGTAACCTACTCTAGCTTCAGTTTAATGCAGGTGAAAGCGATCGCTCTTTATCTTAATTGACGCTAGTTTATCTAAAAAGCTTATTCCTTCGGTGTCTTTGCTGCCTCAAAGGGCGTGTACTTCCCCCCCAAAGCTTCCACAATCGTGCGGGTATTCGCAACCATCATATTAATGTAAGAATCTCCATCGCTACCAGCAGCACCAATCGAGTCAGAATAGAGCTGGCGTGGGGCTAACTTTACCCCAGATTCCTCAGCTACAGTCTTAATCAAAGCCGGGTTAATCGTTGTTTCTGCAAAAATCGTCGGTACAGTCGCAGCCTTTACAGCTTCTACTAATCGCTTTACTGTTTGGGCGCTGGGTTGTTCTTCTGTACTGATGCCAATCAAAGTGCCAGCAACGGGAATGCTATAGGCACGAGCATAATATTGAAAAGCGTCGTGGCTTGTTACTAATTTGCGCTTATTTTCTGGAATCGTTTTAATTTCCTGGGTAATCCAACTATCCAGTTGTTTTAATTCACCCGTTAGCTGCGCCGCATTCTGAGTAAATTTCTCTCTGTCTTCGGGTGATAGCTCAATCAAGGCGTCACGAATGGCATTTACCATTTGAATGACGTTATCAACATCGCCCCAAACATGGGGATCTGGCACCACTTCTCCTCTGCCTTTATCCAGTTGCAAAGACTTCACAACTTCCCCTACAGCAACTTTGCGAATCTTGCCGCCGGTTGCGTTCATCAGTTTAATCAGCCCTGGTTCCAGGTTATAGCCGTTATATAGAATCAGGTTCGCTTTCTCTAAAGCCTGACTATCTTGAGGCACAGGTTCATAAACATGGGGATCGGTTCCCGGTTTAAGAATGCCTTGGATCTGAATTTCGTCTCCCGCCACCTCCGCAGCCAAGTCTTCAATGATAGTGCTAGTGGCAACTACATTAGGTTTACCATTTGCAATTGGATTTGCACGATTTGAGGAAGGCTGGGTACAGCTGAATAAAGCAAAAGGCAAGAGCATTCCCAGGCAAAGGCTAGAAACCAGAGCTAGAGGATTCCCCGACTTTGCCTGGGAAAGGCAAAAATTACTTTCTTTTACCTTTTGGGAGAGCCTAGAGCGCTGTACCATCAATTTCACCTATCTTTTAGATTATTTCTCTTTATAGATGTTTTCATATTCTTTTCATTATTAGAGTAATCTAAAAAGAAAGCAAGATAAAACTACTCTATGAATACTGCCACCTTCTCTCCTGATACCGATTGGGCAAAAATGGTTTGCCCTCTGCCAGCCGCCTCGCTAGAGGCATCTGCACCGATTAAAATCAGCCAGGTGGGAGTGCAGTACCGCACCGTAGAGGCGCTACGGAATGTCAGTTGTGTAGTGGCACCGGGACGTTTGACAGGGATTATTGGCCCTAATGGTGCGGGAAAAAGTACTTTGATGAAGGCGATGTTGGGATTGATTCCCGTGACGGGTGGCATGGTGCTGTATGGCGATAGACCTTTGATGGAGCAACGGGAACGGGTAGCGTATGTGCCGCAGCGATCGCAAATTGACTGGACTTATCCGGCGACTGTTTGGGATGCTGTAATGATGGGGCGTGTCAAGAAAACTGGCTGGTTTCGTCGCTTCTCTACGGTAAGCCGACGGGTGGCAGCAGAGGCTTTGGATCGGGTGGGAATGAGCAATTATCGCGATCGCCCGATTGGACAACTCTCCGGAGGACAGCAGCAGCGGGTATTTTTAGCACGGGCTTTAGCCCAAGAAGCAGAGGTTTTCTGCTTTGATGAACCGTTTGCCGGGATCGATCAGAAAACCCAAGCAATTATTTTTGACATTTTCCGCGACCTTGCCGACGCTGGAAAAACGGTTCTCGTTGTCAATCACGACTTAGGGGCATCTATCACCCACTTTGATGACTTAATTTTATTGAATACTGAGTTAATTGCCTCTGGTTCGCGCCACGAGGTGCTGAGTCAGGAAAACCTGTATCGTGCCTATGGCGGGCAGGTGATGTTCTTTACAGAAGCAGCTGCGTAGAGGAGGTCTTTATGTCATTATCTATCCGCCCAGAAATATATTTCATCAATCCGCCCGGAGTGAGTTTTAAATTAAAGAAATCACTTCTCACTCCCTCTTAAACTTTGTGTCCTTTGCGCCTGGAGCGGTTAGAATCCTCTAAATTTTTATGTTAGAAGCGTTGATTGAGCCGTTGCAGTACGGCTTCATGCAGCGATCGCTGATTATTGCCATTCTCGTCGGCTTGCTGTGCGCTGTTGTCGGTAGCTATCTGATGGTGCAACGGCTGGCATTGTTGGGAGATGCCATCAGCCACTCGGTTTTGCCAGGGTTAGCGATCGCGTTTATGGTAGGTGCCAATATCTTTGTCGGGGCATTTATTGCCGGGGTTTTGAGTACGATGGCGATCGCTTGGATCAGAACGCGATCGCCAATTAAAGAAGATGCCGCAATGGGTATTGTTTTCTCTGCCTTTTTTGCCCTCGGCGTTACCTTAATTACCACGATCCAAAAAGATAACAAAATTGACCTCAATCACTTCTTATTTGGCAATATCTTGGGTGTTACCGTTGAAGAAGTCCGCGACACTGCGATCATTGCCGCAATTGTCCTATTGGTGGTCGTGCTACTGTACAAAGAATTATTATTTTATACCTTCGATCCATTGGGAGCGCAGGCAGCGGGATTGCCTACTAACTTGCTCAATTTTGGCTTAATGCTGCTGATTGCCTTAACCATTGTTGCCAGCATGAAAGCTGTGGGTGTCATCCTAGTGCTATCACTGTTAATTACACCAGGAGCAACCGCCTATCTATTAGTGAAGCGGCTGCACAATGTGATGATAGTTGGGGCGGGGATTGGCATTATTTCCAGCATCAGCGGGATGTACCTCAGTTATTACCAAAATTTGCCTTCCGGCCCAGCGATTGTATTAGTTGCATCAGGATTATTTGTTTTAGCTTTATTATTCAGCCCTAGCTACGGAATCTTCACGAATAAACAATCGGATTTTGGACAACTCTCGCCAGTTTGGCGAGAGTTGAAACAGCTGATGCGATCGCGCTCGTAAGGCATATAGATATCCAAATCAAGTTATCGTTTGTCCAACAATTTCTTGGATGTCTCTACCTGCTCCTGTGCTACCTGGACGAACTCCTGTGCTACCTGGAGGAACTCCTTGACTGCTTTGGTATGTTTTTCTGTTGCCTTGGAGTGTTCCTGTGCAGCTTTCACGAATTCCTCTGTTGAGTTTCCATCATGCTGCTGCGATGCCTTCGCGTGCTGCTGCGATGCCTTCGCATGCTGCTGTGTGGCCTTTCCGTACTCTTCTATCAACTTTCCATGCTCTTGGGCGCTCTTTCCACGCTCCTTTAGAGTCTTTCCTACCTCCTCGATTAACTTCCCATGTCCCTCTGAGACCTTCGCGTGTTCCTCTGCGGCCTTCGCGTGTTCCTCTGATACCTCATGCATAATGACTTTACCTTCCTTTTTCTCTACCAACCTGTTTTTTGTACAACCCGCTTGTCTCAGGTTAATACTTGTTTATCCTTCTCATCCTCTGGCTTAATATAGGTTTGGTCATGTTGACCCACTCATCGCAACGACGATCCTACTTATTGCCAACTAGCTCCTTTAAAAGTTGAGAAAGAAGTTGTTTTGAAGTTTCAACTGCATCTGGTTGATTTTGAAGGGAACGATAGCAGCACTTAGTTGAAAGATACCTGCAAGTGGCTGCCGAAGAAAACCCAGGGATAAAACTACTGCGGCGCTAAGTTTATCTAATTTCTTGTTTGTGTTGATCGTTAGAAATTAGGGTTTCAACAAAGTGTTATGTAGACAAATTGTTTAAGAATTTCAGAAGATGAACTACGAGCAATGCAAGGTGCGATCGCTCAGTTTCGTAATGAGGCTGGGAAAGCGATCGCAACCTAAATTGGAATCAATACCAGCACAGTAGTGGCGAGTGCGATTTGCAAGAAAAAGTTTCTCTACAACCTGTGGGGCGATCCTGTGAAATCAGGAAGGTAGGGGCATCCACAAAGAATGCTCCTACCCGATCAAGTTAGAGTCCACTAAGAGTCTGGGAACGAGAATCTAGATGCTCTTCAGTTCTGTTTATGCCTTTGCAGAGCTTGACTTTTCTGGCGTTCCACTGCTGTGGTTGTCAGTTTTGCCATTTTTGTGATGGGTATGTCCATTCCCATTACGCGGCAAAATCACTCCATAACCACCGTGGTTGCGCTCATAAATAACGTTAATCTCACCGCTTTCGGCATTGCGGAACATATAGAAGTCATGATCCACCAGTTGCAACTGTTCCAAGGCTTCGTCCATCGTCATTGGCGGCATTGCGAAGTACTTGGTACGCACCACTTCTGAGGGGAGTTCGGGGGTGCGAGAACCAATGAGATCCTCTGGCACTGGCTCTTGTTCTACCACAATGCCAGTCTTCATTTGAGTCTGAGTCTTCTTATCCAGACGCTTTTCTTTATATTTCCGGAGTTTGCGGGCAATTTTATCGGCAACTAGGTCGATGCTCGCGTAGAGACTCTCGCTACTCTCTTCAGCACGGATTACTGTACCGTTGGCAAAGATAGTCACCTCAGCGGCTTGTTTTGGATTTATCCGGGGATTGCGAGCCACACTAAGATGCACGTTTACTTCGCTCGTCAAACTCTGAAAGTGGCTGACTGCCTTGTCAATTTTTTGATTTACGTACTCACGAATCGCGTCGGTAATTTCAATGTTTTTGCCGTGGATAACAAGCTTCATACCGGATACTCCATGCTGTACCGTTGTGATAATTCAGAAAGCTCAGCAGAATTGCGGCTTTCTCAGTAGCGATCGCGTTCCCGTTTTTTGGTGTTAGCAAACGTTGAACGGAGCCAAAACTTTGAGCAGTAGCAAATTTTTCCCGATTTCACACTGTTGCTAGGATGTTCTTGCTGGCAGTCCCTCAGCTAGAGGCGTTGTCAGCAGCCCTATCGCAAATAAGCAACTGCCGATGTTCTTGTTTAGGTTTCTTAGGGTGCTATTTAACTAATGTACATTCCCCAGCTTGGTTGCGATCGCCAAGTCTATCTTTGGGGTTATTTTGAAGAGGCATCCTCCCTCAACACTTGAGGTTATAACTTCAACACTAGCACTTTGTATTCTAGAGAACTTATGCCTTTGACTTCTCTTCAGAATCCTTTGCATCTTTTGACATTTCTTGATTCCAGCAGATTAATTATGCAAAAAATATAAGTCAAATTACTGTTGATTTTTGCCATGATTTTAAGTAAGTCTGAAAGTTCTGCCGGGAATGCCTCGGAGCAACTGCGCCAACTCTGGTTATACAATCGGGGGCAGATGTCCTATTCGGCAGCTTGGGACTGGCAGCGATCGCTAGTTTCCGAACGCATCAACGACCCTAGTCTGGCGGATGCCCTGATTTTGCTAGAGCATCCGCCCGTTTACACGCTTGGACAGGGAGCCAGTCTGGAATTTCTTAAGTTTGATCCCGCAGCGACCGACTGGGAGGTTTTCCGAGTGGAACGAGGGGGTGAGGTGACATACCACTGTCCGGGTCAGCTGGTGGGGTACCCAATCCTTAATCTGCGCTATTACCAGCAAGATTTGCACTGGTACTTGCGGCAGTTAGAAGAGGTATTGATTCGGGTACTGGATGTTTACGGGTTAAAGGGCGATCGCGTTGCCGGAATGACTGGCGTTTGGCTGGAAGGCTGTAAGGTAGCAGCGATTGGCATTAAGGTCAGCAAGTGGATTACTATGCACGGCTTTGCCTTAAATGTTTGTCCCGACCTCACCGGATTTGAGCGCATTGTCCCTTGCGGCATTGCTGATAAGTCGGTTGGCAGTCTTGCCCAGTTCGTACCCGCAATTGACTTGCACCAGGTGCGCCAAGAAGTGGCGAAAGCCTTTGCGGAAGTTTTCCACGTTCAGCTAATTGTGCAAAATTGCTAATTGTTTATTGCTGTTTAGTCTTTATTGAGCGTATTGACCTGCAAAAAACTATCTAAGTCAGCGTAGGAGCCTGCGTAGGTCACGGTGGGCACTTCATAGCCCTTTAGATTGACGATATATTGCTTAAAACCAGTCTCTTGCTTTGCTAAAGAGATGAGATATTCGTGAGTGGTTTCTCCCACAGCAATATCCAGACCCAGTTGCTTGGTGGCAGATTCCAGACGAAATGCCGCATTCACCGTATCCCCAATCGCGGTGTAATCGGGGCGATCGCCACTACCCGTGTTCCCAACCATTGCAAAACCCGTATTAATTCCTGCCCCAATTCGCAGCGGAAAGGGCACGGGATATTTATTACTCAAATCCATTGTGATTTTATGGAGGGCGCTCACTGCTTGACAAATGTTGAGCATATCCTCATCGGTCACTCCTTGGGGTCCATGAAACCAAATCGCCATGACCGCATCGCCGATATATTTATCAACCCAGCTGCCATACTCTCGAATAATATTTCCTGCATA